>DAIMKE010000217.1:0-6283 GCA_036721875.1 Bradyrhizobium sp.
CCTGTACCGAACTCGCTGGGCCGATCGCTGCAATGACGAGCTTGCTCATGCGGTGATCTGCTCGGCAATGAATTCGCCGGCTTCGGCGGCGCGATCCTGCTCGGCGAAGGTCTTGGCATCGACCGGCGTAAAGGTCACGCTGTCGCCCGGCTCCAGCAGGAAGATCGGATTGCGATGCAATTGATAGGTGCGGACTGCCGTCCGTCCCAGCAGATGCCAGCCGCTCGGACCTGCGAGGCACTGAATGCCGGTTTGGACGCCGCCGATCGAGATGGTGCCGGCCGGCGTCAGCAGCCGCGGATTCTGCCGCCGCGGCATGTGCAGCGACTTCTCCAATCCACTGAGATAGGACCAGCCGGGCGTAAAGCCGATCATTGCGACGCGGTAGTCACCGGCGGTGTGCCGCGCCACGATCTCGTCGGGCGTCGTGTGGAGGGCTTTGGCGACGTCTTCGAGGTCGATGCCGTGCTCTTCCCCATAGACCACCGGAACCCGCCAGCGCCGGGGATTTGTTGTCGCAGGGACCGGCCGTTGCGCCAGGGCAAGGATCTCTTCGCCGAGTTTTTCGAAGCCAACCTGCACGGGATCGTAATGCACCAGGAGCGAGCGATAGGTCGGCACGGTCTCGGTGACCCCGCTCACCGGTTCGGCCGCCATGGCCCGGTCGAGCGCCAGAACCCGCCGGTTGGCGGCGTCATCGATGTTGCGGCTGAATTCCACCGTGATGGCGCTGTCGCCACTCGGCAAAAGGCGGGGCGGGGATAGCGGCGCGGCCATGACCTCGGTGCTGTCTCGAAAGGCTGTGTCCCGGCTCCTGGGCTCGTCCCAAGCTGTAGCGTGTTTCGGGCGCGAGTGGAATTCGCTTCGCGCGAAATGGCCAGTAAGTTCAACAAATTAATCTGCATTTGGGTGATGAGGCGTTGTGATCGCGACATTTCCTGCAGGGCCTTGACGCGATGCCCGCGCCCCGCAAGATGCGCTACTCTATCGATCATCCCCCGGAGCCTGCTGTCCAGATGTCCCTGACCCCCGAAGCCATCGCAACCCTTTCCCACGTGTCCACGGCCACGATCACCACCGTTCTGCTGAAAAAGGGCCTGCGAAACATCTGGATGCGCGGCACCAAGCCGTTGCGGCCGGGACAGCCGCGGCTGGTCGGGCCGGCATTTACGCTGCGCTTCGTTCCGGCCCGCGAAGACCTCGCCACGCCTGAATCCTGGTCGTCGCCGATTTCAACCCGCACCGCGATCGAAGCGATGCCGAAGGGCTGCATCGCCGTGGTCGACGCCATGGGCGAGACCGATGCCGGTATCTTCGGCGACATTCTCTGCGCGCGCATGGTCAAGCGCGGGGTCGCGGCGCTGATCACCGATGGCGTCGTGCGCGATATCGAGGGTGTGCTCGGGACCAATCTGCCGGTCTGGTGCGACGGGTTCGCGGCGCCGCCGTCGGTGGCCGGGCTGACCTTCGTCGGCTGGGGCGAGCCGATCGGTTGCGGCGGGGTCGCGGTATTCCCGAATGACATCGTCGTCGCCGACCAGGACGGCGCGGTGCTGATCCCGCAGGCGCTGCTCGACCATGTGCTTGCCGAGGGGCCGGAGCAGGAACGGATGGAAGCCTGGATCGTCAACGAGGTGAACAACGGCGCGGCGCTCCCCGGGCTCTACCCGATGAATGCCGAGACCAAGGCGCGCTACGCGGCCACCAAGAAATAACATCAAGAAGCAGAGGTAACCCCATGGACGTGCATCTCGCGGGCTCCCGACCGACGCGCCGGGCGCCGGCTGAATATTTCACCGGCACAGTGTATCAGGATCCAATCATCGCCACGGAGGCGCCCGCACGGCTGGTGTCGACCCGCGTCGCCTTCGAGCCCGGCGCGCGCACGGCCTGGCACACGCATCCGCTCGGCCAGACGCTCTATGTCATCTCCGGGGTTGGACGCGTGCAGGCCCTGGGCGGACCGATCCGCGAAATCCGCCCGGGCGACGTGGTCTGGATTCCTCCGGGCGAAAAGCACTGGCACGGCGCATCGCCAACCAACGGCATGACCCACATCGCCATGCAGGAAGCGCTCGACGGCAACTATGCGAGCTGGATGGAAAAAGTCACGGACGCGGAGTACGCCGCGAAGGTTGGCTAGCTACATCCGCTGTGCGGTCCATGTGCCGGAACACAAGGCGGCGCGCCATGTGCCCGATCCCGACGTGCCGTTGAGCGTGCCGGAGCCGACCGCGCGCTTCATGCCGGTTGCGAGCGTCACGCGAATGGCACCGGCCCCTGCGACGCGGCCGGATGCTGTCACCGCAGACGTGTTCGAGGCGACCTGACCATTGTTGATTTCGAGAGAGACCGACGCTCCGCTGCTGCAGGCGGCGTTCGACGACGTGATCTGAACATTCCAGTCGCCGTCGAACGATGCGGCTGCGGACGGTGTGGCGGTTGCCAGGGTTGCGAGCAGCGAAGCGGCGATGGCAGATTTATGGAAGTAGTTCATGGCGTGGCCCTGTTGTTTGGACACGCCCACTGTTCCATAGAGCTCTCGTAGTGACTGTGACTGCTGTCACCCGCGAAGTGAACGGGAGACCATCCCAAAAAATAGCCCGGCTATCTGGCCGGGCTATTTTCGAATGCGCGAAACGACCGACTGTCAGTTGACGCGGGTCCAGGTCTGCCCGCCGCAGAACACGCCGCCGAAGGCGCAGCCCTGAACGCGCAGGCTGTCGGTGCCCTTCAGCGCGATGGTGGAATCATAGGTGCTGCCGCTGGTCGGATCGAGAATACGGCCGCTCCACTTGTCCTTGCCGGGCTTCATGTTGATCAGGACCTGCTCGCCGTTCTGGTTCGACTTCTTGTCGACGGAGTAGCCGCACAGATTGGGGCCGCATTGCTCGATCCGCACCTTGCCTTCCTTCTCCTCCGTCAGCCATACGCCGAGCGGCGAGTTCACGGGCGCAGGCGCTGAAGTTGCCGGAGCGGCGGCCTGTTTCTGCGGCGCCGGCGCGGGCTGCGGCGCGGCAACCGGAGCAGGTGCCGCTTCGACGGCCGGGGCCGTGCTCTGCGGCGCGGGAGCAGGGGCATTTGCGGGGGCTGCGGTCGCCGTCGCGGTCGATGTTTCGCCCCGCGAAGCCGTGGCCGGAGCGGCCGGAGCCGGCGCTACAGGCGCAGGGGCTGCGGGAGCGGTAGCCTGCTCAGCCGGGGCCGGTGCCGCCGGAGCTGCGGTCTCGGGCACAGCCTGCGGCGACGTCTTCGCCTGTTGCGGCGTCTTCTTGGTCCGGCGATCAGCGTCGCCTTCCTCGCCACGCGAGCTCTTGGCCTTCTTGCCGGTATTGTCGAAGACGCCCGGTATCGAAACGGTGCCGCGGTCGGGATCGATCGTGATGGTGCGGCCGCCATAGTCAAATGTGTACTGGGCGTGCGCGGCGGTGCTCATCACCAAGAGCACGGCGATACCGAGACACTTCTTCATTGCGATCTCCTGAGCGGAATCCCCAAACCCCGAAACTACGCAGGGGCAGCTTCACCAAACGTGATCCAGATCACTTTCAAACTATAAGTCGTGCACTTGAGGCTTTGGGTTCAAATCGATGGGCCGAGTTTAATTTGCGGTCCAAAGGCGGTCAATTTTCCTGACCAAACCTGCGCGTTATGGAAGTGGATCAAACGCGCGCGAATCTGTCCGGGAAAAATGCGTGGCGAAATTGGCTACGCCTCATGGCGGTCCTGGCGGACCTGATTGGTGCCGTTAGCCTGGCCGGTCATCTCGCTCTTCAACTGCTCGAAGCGCCGTCGCGCCTGGCTTTCGCGATCGTCGACAAGCTGGATCGCGGCGTTGCGATCAAGCGGGCCGGTGACAAGCGGGTTTGAATTCTCGCCGATGGTCTCGTCGACATAATAGTCGCCCTTGTCGAGGCGAACCGTCCATTTCAAGCGGATTGCGGCCATCGGTCCGGGACCGACCTTCGAATATCCATGAGCCTCGACAGGCGCATGACTCGCGGGGAGCGGTGGAGGGGTTACGGGCTTCTGCCCCGTGACCACAGGGTTTTGGGGTTCTCTGGAGGACTCGGAGCGGTCGAGAATGCTTGCAATAGCCGCCAGCGCATGGTCGGTCGGATCGCTTGGAGCCACGGTTTTGCCTCCGGATAGAGTTCAATCTCCGGAATCGGTGTCCCACGCCGCCCGGTGCGTTTTCCTCAGTGCCGATAAGGCCGGGCTTTGTCAAATTTTGGCGTTTTTGCGGCGAACGTTATGCACAAACCGGAGGTAGTCTGCTCTTCCAGGGGCGCGTCTGCTCGAGCTGGCCAGCCAGCCGGAATAGCGTGCCTTCGTCGCCGAGTTTGGCCGAGAACATCATGCCGAGCGGCAGGCCGGCCTTGTTCCATGCGAGCGGCACCGACATTGAGGGCTGCCCGGACATGTTGAACATCGCAGTGCCCGGCATGTAGCGGCGCAGGATCGGCGCGATGTGCGACAGGTCCTTCGACATCGTGTCGAGCTCGCCGATCCGCAACGGGGGCGAGCACAGCGTCGGGCACAGGAAGACGTCGCAGGTCTCGAAGAAGGTCGCCAGCCCGCGTGAAATCTGGAAGGCTGCGAGCTGCGCGGCGACATAGTCGGTGGCGGTCGTCTTTTGCGCGTTGCTGGCGCTGGCAAGCGTCAGTATTTCGAAATCGTTTTCGGTCGCGGCGCGGCCGAGCCTCTGTTCGATCAGCCGCACCGTCAGCGCGGTGTTGGCGCCCACGATCGTCGCCATTACTGCGGCCGGGTCGGCCGCGAGCGGAGGCGCCCGTTCCTCGACATGATGGCCGAGCCCTTCCAGCAGGCTCGCGATCTCGCGTACGGCGGCAGCGATTTCCGGATCGATGGCGTCGCCATAGGGCGATCTGTCGGTGAAGGCGATGCGAAGCCTGCCGGGATCGCGGCCGACCTCCTGCAAAAACGGCCGCTCCGGTGCGGGCGCGGCGTAGGGGCTCGACGGTTCGGACCCGTGGACCGCGTCCATCATCACCGCGCTGTCGCGTACGCTGATGCTGACGACATGGCCGCAGGAAAATCCGCCCCAGCCTTCGCCGCGATCCGGGCCGAGCGGATTGCGCGCCCGGCTCGGCTTCAGGCCAAACACGCCGGAGGCGGATGCGGGTATCCGGATCGAGCCGCCGCCATCGCTGGCGTGCGCGACCGGGAGGATGCGTGCAGCAACGGCCGCCGCGGCGCCGCCCGATGAACCGCCGGAAGAATGCTCGAGATTCCAGGGATTGCGGGTCGGCCCGAACAGACGCGACTCCGTCGTCGGCATCAGGCCGAATTCAGGACTGGAGCTCTTGCCGAAGATCGAAACGCCGGTCTCGAGGAAGCGCTGCGCCAGCGTGCCGGTATGGTCGGCGACAAAATCCTTCAGGATCGACGCGCCCGACGTCGTGCGTGTGCCTTCCAGCAGATCGAGATCCTTCAGCAGGAAGGGCACGCCGGTGAACGGACCGTCGGGCAGGCCACGCTCGATCTGGCGCTCGGCATAGTCGTAGTGCTTGACCACGACGGCGTTGATCTGCGGATCGACCTTGGCGGTGCGGGCGATGGCTTCGTCGAGCAATTCACGGGCGGTGACCTGCTTGTTCCGGACGAGTTCGGCAAGTCCGACCGCGTCGTAACTGCCGTATTCCCTGAAGGCCATGTGCGCACCTCGTATGCCGGCCGGCCGCTGGATCGGCCGCGCCCGTCGTCGTTCACTCCCTGGAGCTCAACCGAGCACGTCCTGATTGATCACGTTCTGGCGCAGGGGATCGCCATCCAGCACGCTCAGAATGTTGCGGGCGGTCTGCTCGCTCATGCGATCGACGGCTTCCACCGTGACGCCGGCAACGTGCGGCGCCATGATGACGTTGGGCAGCGAGAGCAGTGCCTGACCGGCCGGCGGCGGCTCCTGCTCGAAGACGTCGAGACCGGCGCCGGCGAGCCTGCGTGATACCAGCGCATCGTACAGCGCGGCTTCGACGACGATGCCGCCGCGCGCGGTGTTGACCAGATAGGCGGTCGGCTTCATCCGCTTCAGCCTGTCGGCATTGAACATGCCGATCGTCTCCGGATTCTTCGGGCAATGGATGCTGACGAAGTCGGCGCGCGGCAGGGCGGCGTCGAGGTCCGAGACCGGCTCGCAGCCGGCCGCCTTGATGTCGGCTGCGGGTTTGTAGGGATCGAACACCAGAACATTCATTTCCATCGCCAGGCACCGCTTGGCGGTACGGCTGCCGATGCGGCCGAAGCCGACGATCAGGATCGTCTT
>DAIMKE010000217.1:6293-8128 GCA_036721875.1 Bradyrhizobium sp.
AGATCAAACGGCAGCATGCCGAGCCTGTCGGGCCATTTATTGTCCCTGACCAGCGAATGCATTTCGGTCGCGCGCTTGGCGAGCGTGAGCATCATGAACAGTGCGCATTCGGCGACGGAGGGCGAATTGGCCGTGCCCGCGACCATCAGCGGGACCTTGCGGCGGCTCAGCGCAGGGACGTCGACCGCGTCGAACCCGACCCCGATCCTGGTCACGACCAGCATGTCCCCGGAGGACTCGAGCTCGGGTTCGCCAAAGCGGGTGCCGCCGAGGGCGACGCCATGTACCGGCGCATGCTCCTTCAGTTTGGCGTTGAAATCCGGCTGCGAGATCATGTTGGGAAACTCGACGAGATCGATGTCGTCGCGCGCGTTGAGCAGCGCTCTTCCCTGCTGCGACATCGATTCCGTGACGAGGATTTTCTTCTTGTTGGTAGCCATTTCCTGCCCTTGGTGCCTCTGTTGCGTCGTCAGAGGACGACGCCGGTCACCTCGTTTAGCAGGTGCATATTGTTGAGGTCCACAGCCAATCGGAGCGGCGCGCCCTCCTGCGCGTTGGCGTTGGGATTGACCCGGCCGCAGACCTGCGTGCCATCGAGCGTGAAATAGATCAGCGTCTCCATTCCCATCGGTTCGATGACGTCGAGCACGGCTTCGAAGGGCTCGACGCCGGGCTCGGTATGCGGCTTGGACTCGGCAATATGTTCAGGCCGCAGTCCGAGCAGCAGCTTGTCGGTCCGTGCGACGCCCTGATAGCGCGCGGCGCGGGCCGGCGGCAGCGGGAAGGCGAGGCGATCCGTCAGGCGGACGTGCAGCTTGCCGCCGACATCCTCCAGCCGGCAGGGGATGAAATTCATCGCCGGCGAGCCGATGAAGCTGGCGACGAATTTCGTCGCCGGCTTGTGATAGAGTTCGTTCGGCGTGCCGATCTGTTCGATGAGGCCATGGTTCATGACAACCACGCGGTCGGCGAGCGTCATTGCTTCCACCTGGTCGTGGGTCACGTAGACGGTGGTGGTGCGGACCTTCTGGTGCACCTTCTTGATCTCGATCCGCATCTGCACGCGCAGCTTGGCGTCGAGATTGGACAGCGGTTCGTCGAACAGAAACACCTTCGGATTGCGAACGATGGCGCGGCCCATGGCGACGCGCTGACGCTGGCCGCCGGACAGCTGCTTCGGCTTGCGGTCGACCAGCTCGGTGATGTCGAGCATGCGCGCGGCCTCCTGGACCCGGCTCTTGATCTCGGCCTTGGGATAGCGCTTCAGCCGCAGCCCGAACGACATGTTTTCGGCCACCGTCATGTGCGGGTAGAGCGCGTAGTTCTGGAACACCATCGCGATATCGCGATCCTTCGGCGGCACGTCGTTGATGACGTCGCCGCCGATCATGATGTCGCCGTCGGAGATGTCTTCCAGGCCCGCGATCATCCGCAGCGTGGTCGATTTACCGCAGCCCGATGGTCCGACCAGCACGACGAACTCATGGTCGGCGATGTCGAGATCGATGCCGCGCACCGCTTCGACTTCGTCATAACGCTTGACAACCTTGCGCAACGTCACGTCAGCCATGAGATCAACCCTTTGTCGCACCGGCGGTCAGGCCGGCAATGTAATAATCCATCAGGAATGCGTAGATGATGAGCGGAGGTGCCGCGCCGAGCAGGGCACCTGTCATGATCTGCCCCCAGGCGAACACGTCACCCTTGATCAGTGTCGTGATGATGCCGACCGGCAGCACCAGCTGGTCGACTGATGTCGTGAACACCAGCGGGTAGAGGAACTGCGCCCACGAGACAGTGAAGGCGAAGATGGTTGCGGCAATGATGCCGGGGAA
>DAIMKE010000218.1:0-6220 GCA_036721875.1 Bradyrhizobium sp.
GTCCGTCACCGCGTCAGGCACCGTCAGGCCAGATCCCACCACGGCAGGCCGCGCCGATGGTGCCGGCCGGCCCGGACTTCTCGTCGCTGGAACGTCATCTTTTCAAGATCACCAGCCAGATCGAGGCGCTGCAGCGCCCCGATCACGTCGAACAGTCGATTGCGGCCTTCCGCAGCGAACTCGCCGATATCCGTCACGCCATCACCGAGGCGATGCCGCGCCGGGCGATCGAGTCGATCGAGAACGAAATCCGCACACTGTCCCGCCGTATCGACGACACCCGGCAGAACGGCAGCGACGGCCAGGCCCTCGCCGGCATCGAGCGCGCACTTGGCGAAATCCGCGAAGCGCTGCGCTCGCTGACACCGGCGGAGCAACTGGCCGGCTATGACGATGCGATCCGCAATCTCGGCGCCAAGCTCGATCTGATCCTGCGCTCGAACGACGATCCCTCGACGGTGCAACAGCTCGAAAGCGCGATCGTCGCACTTCGCGGCATCGTTTCCAACGTCGCCTCCAACGACGCGCTGGCGCGGCTGGCCGACGACGTGCACACGCTGTCGACCAAGGTCGACCAGCTGACGCGTTCCAGCAGCAACGGCGACTCCTTTGCCATGCTCGAACAGCGCATCATCGCCGCGCTGACCTCGACGCTGGAGAACCGGCAACAGCCCGCCGCAAGCGACCCCTCGGAATATCTGGAAAGCGCGCTGCGCACGCTGACGGAGCGGCTCGACCGCATTCCGGTCGGCAACGACAATGCGTCGGCGTTTGCCCATCTCGAACAGCGCGTCACCTACCTGCTGGAACGCCTCGAAGCCTCCGACCGCCCCGCCGCGCCGTCGATCGATCTCGGGCGGGTCGAAGAGGGCCTGCACGACATCCTGCGTTCACTCGAACGGCAGCACGCCAGCCTGGTCTCGCTCGCGGACAGCGGCCGCAACGTCGAGGCGCCGCAGCCGATGGATTCCGGCATCGTCGACCTCGTCAAGCGTGAACTGTCCGACATCCGCTTCAGCCAGTCGGAAACCGATCGCCGCACGCAGGACTCGCTCGAAACCGTTCACAGCACGCTGGGCCACTTGGTCGATCGCCTGTCGACGATCGAAGGCGATCTGCGCACCGTTCGCACCGCGCCCGCAGCGCCGCAGCCTGCCCCGACGCCGGCCGAGATCCACGACGAGACGCCCCGTGGGCCGTCGCTGCAGGCCCTGATGCAGCCTTTGGGTCCGCAGCCGCTGGCACCGCAACCTTTGGCGGCACAACCTCTGGCGCCGCAGCCGAAACCCGAACTGCCGAATCCCGCCGCGCTGCAGGGGGACTCTCAGGAGTATTTCGCCGCCGCACCGCGCGATTTCCACGCCGCGCAGCCGGCGCCGCCGCCGATCCCACAGCGCGCCATCAGCGAAATCCTGGAGCCGCTCGCCGCACCGTCGCGCACCGCGATTGCGCCGGAATTGCCGCCGGATCACCCGCTCGAGCCAGGCACGCGGCCGTCCGGGCGCATGTCTTCGCCGTCGGAACGGATCGCAGCTTCCGAGAGCGCACTCAGCGAGATTCCGGCAGGCCCCAAGGAGCCGGTCAACTCATCGAGCTTCATTGCCGCCGCCCGCCGCGCCGCGCAGGCTGCCGCCGCCGCGCCGCCCCCCGAGAAGGCCGGACGTTCGGCGGCCAAGGCAGCCGCCAAGGCCGCGCCCAAGGGCGGCGACAAGGTCAAGGCCGACGACAAGACCCCCTCGAACATGTCGTCAAAGATCCGCGCCCTGCTGGTCGGCGCGAGCGTGGTCGTGATCGTGCTCGGCACCTTCAAGACCGCGATGACGCTGCTCGACACCGGTAGCACGCCGCAAATGCCGGCCATCGAAAATCCAGCCGAGCCGGCTGCCCCTGCACAGACGCCTGCGGAGAATGCCGCCAAGCCGGCGGCGCCGGCATCTGCTCCGCCCTCGATGATCTCGCCGACACCGGTCGAGAAGCAATCGAACAATTCCTCAGGCCCGAACACGCTGGACAGCGCGCGGCTCCTGATCCCGCCGCAAGCCGCAGCGTCCGCTGCCGGCGACATCACCAACTCGATCCCGACGCTGCCCGCCACCGGTCCCAAGCCCACGACGATCTCGGTGCCGCCGGGCGAGCGGCTGCCTGACGCCATCGGCGGCCTGACGCTGCGCACTGCCGCGATGCGGGGCGATCCCGGGGCTGCCTACGAGATCGGCCTGCGTTTCGCCGAAGGCAGAGGTATCGAATCGAACCTCGATGAAGCCGCCAAATGGTACGACCGTGCGGCGCAGGCCGGCGTGGTGCCCGCGATCTTCCGGCTCGGCACCTTCTACGAGAAGGGCCTCAGCGTAAAACGGGACGTCGATATCGCGCGGCGTTACTATCTGCAGGCGGCCGAACGCGGCAACGCCAAGGCGATGCATAACCTGGCCGTGCTCGACGCCGATGGCGGCGGCAAGGGCGCCAACTACAAGAGCGCGTCGCAATGGTTCCGGAAGGCCGCCGATCGCGGCGTCGCCGACAGCCAGTTCAACCTCGCCATCCTCTATGCCCGCGGCATCGGTGTCGAACAGAATCTTGCGGAATCCTACAAATGGTTCAGCCTCGCGGCGGCCCAGGGTGATGCGGACTCCGGCCGCAAGCGTGACGATATCGCCAAGCGGCTCGACGCCCAGTCACTGGCGGCTGCACGGCTCGCGATCCAGACATTCACGGTCGAACCTCAGCCTGAAGACGCCGTCAATGTGGCCGCGCCGGTCGGCGGCTGGGACTCGGCCCCCGTCCAGACCACCCCGGCCAAGCCCGCCGCCAGGCAGGCTGCGGCCAAGCGCGCCGCGCCCGCGAATTAAGATTACGTAAGCCGCGGCCAGCCCGCTGGCGCGGCCCTCACCGCGGCCATAAATTGCTGTAGCGGATCGGCCAACCCGATCTCAATCGGGTTGGCGCGCGAAGAGAGTTTCTTGTCAGATCAGGATAGCCAGGGCGGAGAGAACAACTTCCGGAGGTCGCCGACAGGCCCTCCGGTCACAGCGCCACGGATTCCGCGCTACCAGCCTCCACCCCCGACGCCGCCGGCCCAAGCGCCCCGCCGCAAGCGAAATATCTGGTCGATCGCCATCTTCGTCCTGCTGGTTTCCGGCGTGGCGATCCGCGCCTACCAGGACCTGTCGCAACCCGACGCGTGGGACTATTGGAAGGACCAGTATATCTCGCCGAGCCTGACGTTCTCGGTGGTCGACAAGGCCGATCTCGGCGGCACTGACGCGGGCCGCCGCGCCCTCTTCGTCAGCGGAACCATTGGTCCCGCCGCGGCGAACGCGTTTCGCGACCGGCTAGACCAGGCCCGGCTGACCGCCGGCGACATGGTCCTGCTGTCTTCGCCTGGAGGTGACTTGAACCAGGCCACGATCATGGGCGAGATCATCCGATCGCGCGGCCTTGCGACGGCTGTAGGCATCCCCGACGCCACCGGCCGCGTCAAGCCTGCCTACTGCGCCAGCGCCTGCGTGCTCGTCTATGCCGGCGGCAAGACCCGGTTCGGCGTGCCTGGCTCGGCGCTCGGCGTCCATCGGTTTGTCACGACCAAGCCCATCAGCGATCCGGTCGCCGAGACCCAGCGGATCGCAGGCGCCGTGCTGGGCTACATGACCAAGATGGGCGTCTCGTCCTCGATCGTGGAGGCGATGTCAGAGACCCGGGAGATCCGCTGGCTCAGCCCCAAGCAGGCGTTGGCGATGAACCTCGTCACCGATCCCCTCGGCAAGCCCTGAGCCATCGTCCCAGCCGAATGCGCGGCGGGGATTGCGCATTGCCGCCCTGACAACCGTTTGGGCATGCGAGGCAAAAATTTGCCTTGCCGGGTATTTTTAGTCCCGCCTGCCGTCGAATTCAGTTATGCAAAGGCGCGGGAACCGGCCCTGCGCACGCAAAGGTGCATGCGCGAACCGGCTGCCGCTGCCGTCAGATACAACAGAAACCACGTCCTGACCGGCCCCGGCCGGGCCAGCGGCAAAGCTTAAAAAAGCGGACGCGCGTGCAGCTCTACCTCCCGATCGCCGACATTCCAGTCAATGTCTTCCTCATCCTGGCGATGGGCGCAGCGGTCGGGTTCGTCTCCGGCATGTTCGGGATCGGCGGCGGCTTCCTGATGACGCCGCTCCTGATCTTCGTCGGCATTTCGCCTGCCGTGGCGGTTGCCTCGGTCGCGAGCCATATCGCGGCATCCTCCTTCTCCGGCGCGTTATCCTATTGGCGACGGCGAGCCATCGACCCGACACTGGCGGTGGTGCTGCTGAGCGGCGGCACCATAGGCACCGCGCTGGGCGTCTGGACCTTCACGCTGCTGCGATCGCTCGGCCAGCTCGACCTCATGATCGGGACATCCTACGTGATCCTGCTGACGACCGTCGGCGGACTGATGTTCTGGGAAGGCCTGCGCGCGCTGTTGCGCGCCCGGCGCGGCGGCGCGGCCACCGTGCGACGCCCGGGCAGCCATGGCTGGATCCATGGATTGCCGCTGAAGATGCGGTTCAAGCGATCGAAAATCTATCTCTCGGTCATTCCCGTCGTCGTGATCGGCCTCGTCATCGGCTTCATCGGCGCGGTCATGGGCATCGGCGGCGGCTTCATCCTGGTGCCGCTGTTGATTTACGTGCTGCGGGTACCGACCTCGACCGTGATCGGCACCTCGATGGTGCTCACTTTGGTGACGATGGTGTTCGCCACCATGCTGCATGCGGTCACCAACCATCTGGTCGATGCCGTGCTGGCGCTGATCCTGATGGTCGGCGGCGTCACCGGCGCCCAGTTCGGTGCGCGGGCCGGACAGAAAATCCGTGGCGAACATTTGCGGCTGCTACTCGGCCTCCTGGTGCTCGCCGTCGGCATCCGATTTGCCGTCGAACTGGTGATCCGGCCTGAGGATCTCTTCACCGTGCGCGAAACGGGGATCACCGGATGACCGCGCGCCTCACCCAGTGGCTGGCAGGCCTTGCGGTGGGCGCCGCGCTGGCGATTTCGCCTGCGCAGGCCGAACGGCTGATCGTGTCGGTGTCGAACCACCGCGTCACCGTGACGCCGAACTATTCCGGCGACGAGCTGGTGTTGTTCGGCTCGGTGGAAAAGGACGCCGCCACGCCGCCCAATCGCAGCTACGATCTCGTGGTCACGGTTGCCGGCCCGCGCGCCGACATGGTGACGCGGCGCAAGGAGCGCAGATTCGGGATCTGGATCAACACCGACTCCCGGCAATTCCTCAAAGTGCCGACCTATCTGGCGCTGTTTTCGAACCGCCCGTTCGACGCCATCGCTTCGCCCGAGGTGCTGCGGCGGCAGCAGGTCGGGCTGAACAACGTGCTGCTGACCCAGCGGGTCGGTCCTGACTATGCCGACGTCGTTCCCGATGACGCGTTCCGCAGCGCCTTCGTGCGGTTGCGCAAGCAGCACGGGCTGTACCGCGAGGAGACGTCGGCGGTGACGTTCCTGACGCCGACCCTGTTCCGCACCAGCATTCCGCTGCCGGCCGAAGTGCCGATCGGCACATACAATGTCGAGATCAAATTGTTCGCCGACGGCGCGCTGGTGACGAAGACCGATACGGCGTTCGAAATCGTCAAGGTCGGGTTCGAACAGTTCGTCGCCAATACCGCGCGGCAGCACGGGTTTGTCTACGGGCTCGCGACCGCCTTCATGGCACTGATGACCGGCTGGATGGCCTCGATCGTATTCCGGAAGGATTGAGCGAGCTCACGCAAAACACCGGCAACGCGATGCGCACGCGCGTGCCGCCGCCCGGCGCCTCCATCAAACCGATCGTTCCGTCATGCGCCTCCACCAGGCTGCGCACGACCGCAAGTCCGAGGCCTGCGCCGCCCGTGGCGCGATTGCGCGAGGTCTCGAGACGATTGAACGGCTCCAGCATGGCCTGACGCCGGTCCGCAGGAATTCCCGGCCCCTCGTCATCGACGGTCAGGACGATGGCGGGATCTTCCAGCCGAAGCCGCAGGCGGGCCACGCGACCGTATTTGACGGCGTTGTCGACGATGTTGGCGATGATGCGCCGCAGGGCCAGCCGATCGCCGAGCACGATGACGTCGTGCGCCGCATCGTCTGCGGAGAATTCGACACGCCCTCCGTGGGCGCGACGGTCATCTGCCTCGGTGCGCACCAGCGCCGCGAAATCCACCATCTCCTGCGAGAGCTGCCCGGCGCCAACGCGGCT
>DAIMKE010000218.1:6250-8124 GCA_036721875.1 Bradyrhizobium sp.
GCGCGTCGTCGAGCAGGCGGATCATGTCGTCGATGTCGGCGACGGCGCGCTGCTGTTCGGCCGCATCCGGGATTTTCTCGACGCGCAGCCGCAGGCGGGTCGCAAACGTCCGGACATCGTGGGCGATGCCGCCGATCAGGGTCATGCGCGACCGCATCATCTCGTTCAGCCGCGTCTGCAGGCGGTTAAATGCGGCGATCACTGCACGAATCTCCGGCGCACTTCGGCGCGCTTCCGGCAGCGGCGGCGGATCGGCCGAAAGATCGACCCGGTCGACGGCGGCGGCAAGCTGCGCCAGCGGCCGGGTTTCGCGCTGCATCACCAGCAAGGCCAGCAGCGCGACGATGGTGCCGAACAATCCGGCGCCGAGGCCGACTGGCAGACCAAACGGCGTTACCGGCAGGCGGGTCGTTGCGTCGACGACCAGCGTTTCCCCGCTGCGCAGTCCGATCCTGAACTCGACCGCGTTCGACATCGCTCTCGCCAGCCGTGGGAACCATCGGTCGTGGGTGGCTGCCGTGGTCGGCAAGACTGCGACCTCCCGCCCCGGAAGCGCGGTGGAATAGATTTCGTCAAGCCTGGCTTGCTGGTTTCGTGCGACGCGCGGCGGCTGAGCGGGCGCCGCGCCGGCGGCCTCGACGCGGACCGCGAATTGCGGCGATGAGACGGCCGCAAGAAGCACGCCGCGCATCGCAGGATCGGACCGCTCGAGCATTTCTGCAATGGCCACCAGCCGCGCCGGCGAAGGACGCGCCGATTCGTTTTCCCGGACCGACGTTCGGTAAAACACCGCGATGACAGTGAGGCTGATCGCGGAAAATGCGACGATCACGATCAGTGCGAGGCGGGTTGCCAGCGTCACGCGCAGCATCACGACACCTGCTTCACGGAGGGCGTGAACAGATAGCCGCCGTTGCGCACGGTGGTGATCAGGCCGGAGCCCGGGCTCGCGGCATCGAGCTTCTTGCGCAGCCGCGAGATCAGCATGTCGACGGTACGGTCGAACGGTTCGGCCGAACGCCCACGGGTCCAATCGAGGATCTGGTCGCGCGTCAGCACCCGGCGCGGCCGTTGCACGAAGCAGCCGAGCAGGTCGAATTCCGCGCTGGTGAGTTGCAGGGAATCCTGGCTGGAATCGCCGAACTCGATGCTGCGTGAATCGAGGTCGATCACAAAGCGATCGAACGCGTAGCGCCGCACCGGAAGCTTTGCCGGCGCCGCATTGACACGGCGAAGGATGGCGCGGACCCGCGCCAGCAACTCACGCGGCGCGAACGGCTTGGCCAGATAGTCGTCGGCGCCCATCTCAAGACCGACCACGCGATCGATCTCGTCGCTCTTCGCCGTCAACATCAGGATCGGGATGTTGTCGTCGGCGCGCAGCCGCCGGCAGATCGACAGCCCATCCTCGCCCGGCAACATCAGATCGAGCACCAGGAGGTCCGGGCGTCGCCGCTGCAGCACGGCGTCCATCGCCTTGCCGCTGTCGGCACACTCGACCTCAAATCCCTCCCGCCGCAGAAAGTCGGCGAGCAGCCGGCTGATTTCGGGATCGTCTTCAACGATGAGGAGCAAGGCCGGGGACGCAGTCATGGCCGCATTGTGGACAAGGTCGCGCGCCGCGCAAGCCCGGGGGCAGCGTTGTTACGCACTGTTACATTCGGTCGACAAAACGATATCGATCGTTTCTTCGCGGCAATATCCGGCTGACACCGCACCCGCAGTCTCTCCTCATGGCTACCGCAACGGCAGCCTTCATTCCTCAAGGAGATTGCGACCATGAAGAAACTCATCGCCATGTCCACGCTTGCCGGCGCCCTTTCGATCGCTGCCGCCGCCGACGCCAGCGCCTGGACCCGCTCCGGGACCACGAC
>DAIMKE010000219.1:0-8101 GCA_036721875.1 Bradyrhizobium sp.
CGTTGGAATGATCGTGCCAGGTCATTGATGGCGTGATGACGAAATCGCCGGGCTCCATCAGCGTCCGCTCGCCGTCGACGGCGGTGGCCGCGCCCTTGCCCTCGAGCACGAAGCGCAGCGCCGACTGGGTGTGACGGTGCGCCGGCGCGATGTCGCCGGGCACCACCATCTGCACGCCGGCAAACAGCGACGTCGTGATCTTGGACTGGCCGCGCAAGCCCGGATTTTCCAAGACCAGCACCCGCCGCTCGGCTTCCTTGGCGGTGATCAGCTTGCCGGCTTCGGTCATGTAGTCGCGGATCGAATCGAACTTCCACAGATGCGGCCGGCAGGCGCTCCGCGGCTCCGGCGTGATCAGGTCACTCATCACGTTCCACAGCGCGGAGAGATTTTCGCCGTCGATCTTCTTGTAGAACGCTTCGCGCTCCGGAGTCTTCTGCACGGCTTCCATCACGAGCCTCCCGCTATTTTTGTTCGCGTCAGGATTGACAGTATACTTACAATATAGGTAGCGTCAATGTCGGCCGATCAGGGCGTAACGATAAACTGCCGCGGAGGTTCCGATGAAGCTGCATGGCTATTTCCGCAGTGCCGCGGCATATCGGGTCAGGATCGCGCTCAATCTCAAGGGCCTCTCTGCCGAGCACCTGCCGCGCCATCTCCGCAAGGGCGAGCAATGCGCCCCGGCCTTTCTCGCGATCAATCCTCAGGGCTTCGTTCCGGCGCTGGAGAATGACGCAGGCGCCATCCTCACCCAATCGCTTGCCATCGTCGAGTGGCTGGATGAGACCCATCCCGACCCGGCGCTGCTGCCAAAGGACCCGCTGCGCCGGGCTAAAGTGCGCGCCTTCGCGATGGCGCTCGCCTGCGACACCCACCCGGTGCAGAACCTGAAAGTATTGAACCGCCTGCGGGGGCTCGGCCTGCCGGAGGAGAAGGTGACGGAGTGGGCGGCTTGGGTCAACCGCGAGGGGTTGGCGGCCTGCGAAGCGCTGATCGCCGACGAGACGGGGCCGTTCTGCTTCGGCACGACGCCGACCATCGCCGATCTCTGTCTGGTGCCGCAGCTTGCCAACGCGCGGCGTTTCGGCGTCGACGTCTCCGTCTTACCGCGGCTGCTCATGGCCGAGGCGGCGGCAAGCGGGATGAAGGCGTTCGCGGACGCCGCACCGGACAAGCAGCCCGATGCCGAGTAAGCCCTCACCCATCACCATGGATGCGGTCTACAACGCGCCGGGCTATCTGTTCCGGCGGATGCAGCAGATCGCGGTTTCGATCTTCGTGGAGGAGTGCAAGGCGTTCGACCTGACGCCGGTGCAATATGCCGCGCTGGTGGCGATCCATACCCATCCCGGCATCGACGCGACGCGGCTGTCGGCGGTGATCGCATTCGACCGCTCCACATTGGGCAACGTCATCGAACGGCTGGAGAGCAAGAACCTGGTCGAGCGCAAGCCGTCCCGCGGCGACAAGCGCGTCAAGCTCCTGCATCTGACGAAACCCGGCGCGGCCGCGCTGCGCGACATCAAGCCGTTGGTGGATCGGGCGCAAATGCGGATGCTGCAGCCGCTGAAGCCGGCCGACCGCAAGACCATGCTGGCGCTGATGACGCAGCTCGTCGATCTCAACAACGAGGCCTCGCGCGTGCCGCTGCGCGCCGAGAACGCGCTCGAACATCTGGGAAGGTCGGGCTGATGGACAAGCGACCGGTCCTGATTGCAGGTGGCGGCATCGGCGGCCTCGCCACGGCCCTTGGGCTGGCGCAAAAAGGCATCCGCTCGATTCTGCTGGAGAAGTCGGCGGCGCTCGGCGAGATCGGTGCGGGCATCCAGCTCGGGCCGAACGCGTTCCACGCCTTCGACTATCTCGGCGTCGGCGAGGCCGCGCGTGGCATGGCCGTCTATATCGATCAGCTCCGGCTGATGGACGCGCTCACGGCCGAAGAAATCACCCATGTCGATCTGGGCGAGCGGTTTCGCGTGCGCTTTGGCAATCCCTATGCGGTGGTGCATCGCGGCGACCTGCACGGCGTCTTCCTGCGCGCCTGCCGGGACCACGAGTTGATCGAACTGCGCGTCAGCAGCGAGGTGACTGGCTACGATCAGGACGGCGCATCGGTGACGGCGCGGCTGGCAAACGGCGAACACGTCACAGGATCGCTCTTGATCGGCGCCGACGGGCTGTGGTCCAACGTCCGCAAGCAGGTCGTCGCGGACGGTTCGCCGCGGGTGTCCGGCCACACGACGTACCGCTCGGTGATTCCGACCGAGCAGATGCCGGAGGATCTGCGCTGGAACGCGGCCACGCTGTGGGCCGGGCCGAAATGCCACATCGTGCATTATCCACTCTCGGGCTGGAAAGTGTTCAACCTCGTCGTCACCTACCACAACGACGCGCCGGAGCCGGTGGCAGGCAAGCCTGTCGCCGAAGAAGAGGTCATGCAGGGGTTTGGGCACGTGCATGAGCGTGCGCAGGAGATTATCCGCCACGGCAAGAACTGGCGGCTGTGGGTGCTGTGCGACCGCGATCCGGTCGAGCGCTGGGTCGACGGCCGCGTTGCGCTGCTCGGCGACGCCGCCCATCCGATGCTGCAATATTTCGCGCAAGGCGCCTGCCAGGCGATGGAGGACGCGGTGTGCCTGTCGCACATGCTGTCGCAGCATGATGATCTTGCGCAGGCGCTGGAAGCCTATCGTGCGCAGCGTTTCCTGCGTACCGCCAAAGTGCAGTTGATGTCGCGGGCGATCGGCGAACACATCTATCACCCCGCCGGCGGACACGCCCGGCTGCGCAATGCGATCATGGGCGCGAAGACGTCGGAGCAGTGGTACGGCGACTTGGCGTGGCTGTACGGCGGCACGGGCCTGGCGGGGTAGCGCCAAAGCTCCCGTCGTCCCGGCGTTGAGCCGGACCCATACGCCGCAGCCTCTCGATTCTGGCTGGTCGGAGTTGATACCTTCCAAATAACCACGGCCGGTGGTTATGGGTCCCGGCTCAAGGCCGGGACGACATTGAGTTTGTTGAGGCGACCTTGGCTACATCTTCAGCAACGCCTGACGGTCGATCTTGCCGGTGCCTGTCTTCGGCAGTTCCTCGATGAACCTGATCTCGCGCGGATACTTGTAGGGCAGCAGCTTCGCCTTCACATAATCCTGCAGCGTCTTCGTGGCATCGTTCGGATCGAACTCGCCCCTGTTCATCACCACGACCGCCTTCAGCGTCATGCGCCGGTCCGGCAGTTCGGCAGCGAAGACAGCGCATTCCCTGATGTCGGGATGCTCGGCAAGGCACAGTTCGACTTCGAGCGGGTAGACCCATTGGCCGGAGATCTTGATCAGGTCGTCGGCGCGGCCGCGAAAGAAGTGAAAACCGTCGCTGTCGCGCACGAAGCGGTCGCCGGTGTAGATCCACCCCTCCTCACGGATCGTCTCGGCCGACTTGTCCGGCCGGTTCCAGTACAGCGGCGTATTGGAATCGCCGCGCACCCACAAAATGCCTTCCTCGTCGTCGCCGACTTCGCGGCCGTCCTTGTCCCTGAGCAGGATTTCGTAGCCGGGCACGCGCAGGCCGGCGGCGCCGAGCTTCTTCCGCTCCGGCCGATTGGAGAGATAGATATGCAGCACTTCGGTGGAGCCGAGCCCCTCGACGATCTCGATTCCCGTCAGCGACTTCCAGCCGTTGAAGACTTCCGCCGACAGTATCTCGGCGGCCGACAGCGCCATGCGCAGCGAGGAGAAGTCGGTGGCCGACGCGCCGTCGGCCTTGGCCAGCGAAGTATAGAGCGTCGGCAATCCGAAGAACACGGACGGACGATATGTCTCGATCGCTTCGAAGATGGTCGCAGGCTTCGGCTGGCCGGGCAGCAGCAGCGTCGCCGCGCCGACCGAGAACGGGAAGGTGATGGCATTGCCGAAACCATAGGCGAAGAAAATCTTCGGCACCGAGAAGCAGATATCGTCGGGTCCAAGTTTGAGCACGCTGCGCGCGAACGCCTGCTCGCTGTAGGCCATGTCGTGCTGCAGATGCACGATTCCCTTGGGGCGTCCGGTCGAGCCGGAGGAATACATCCAGAATGACATCTCGTCGCGCGAGGTGTCGGCTTCCGGCAGATCGGTGGAGAATTCCCGCAGCCATGACGCCGCGATGAAACTGTTGGGCACCGCGTGTTCGCCTGCGTTGCCGTTCACCACGATCAGCGTCTGCAGCGGCGTGTCCTGGCAGGCTTCAGGATTGAATCGCGGTGCAAACTCGGCCTCGGCAACCGCCACGGCAGCGCCGGCGTCCGCCAGATAGAATTGCAGCAGGTCCGGCGGCGTCAGCGTATTGATCAGGAGCGGCACGAAGCCCGAACGCACCGCGCCGAAGAAGGCCGCGGGATAGGCCGGCGTGTCGTCGAGAAACATCAGGATGCGGTCGCCGCGCTTCAGGCCCAGCGACTGGAAGCCGTGTCCCCATTGCGACGCCTCGGCGCAGAGCTGCGCGTAGGTTCGCGTGCCGCCGGGACCGGTGAGCGCCAGCCGTTCGCCGCGGCCTTGCGCGATGTTGTCGAACAGAATCCGGCTGGCGTTGTAGCGTTCCGGAAGCGAAAATCCGATCTCGCGCGCGCCGGGATTGTCCCGCGGGACCTGATCGGCAATGTCATGACTCATGCTTGGCTCCCGGTCTTCGAAGCCTCGTATCGCGCCATGAAGGCCGGCGACATCGCGCGCAGACGCGCGTCATCGATGCGGCCCGAGCGGGTGATATAGCTGTAGCCGAAATCCATCAGGTCGAGCTTCATGTGTTCGGGGAAATGTTCGTACCAGTCGGCGCTGGTGCGCGCCGCGGTCACGAGCTTCTGCACGATCGGCTTGCGTTCGGCCTGGTAGCGGGCAAGGGCGGATGGAATCGTCGTCTCCGCTTCCAGCGCCTTGGTCAGCGCGATCGCGTCCTCGATCGCGAGCCGCGTGCCCGAGCCGATGGAGAAATGCGCCGAGTGCAGCGCGTCGCCGATCAGAACCATGTTTTCGTGCGACCAGTTCTCGTTCCAGATCCAGGGAAAATTTCGCCACACCGATTTGTTCGAGATCAGCTTGTGGCCGTCCAGCGTCGCGGCAAACACCTGCTCGCAGATCGCCTGCGACTGTTCTATCGTCTTGCTCTCGAAGCCGTAAGCCTGCCAGGTCGCCGCGTCGCATTCGACCAGGAACGTGCTCATGGCCGGCGCATAGCGGTAGTGATGCGCGTTGAACGACCCGAGATCGGTCTTCACGAAAGTCTGCGACAGCGTGGCAAAGCGCCTGGTGGTGCCGTACCAGGCGAACTTGTTGGTCGAGTGCGAGACTGAGGCGCGGAAGGATGATTCGAAGCTCCTGCGCACCAGCGAATTGAGTCCATCTGCGGCTACGATCAGATCGTATCCTCTGAGTTCGTCCATCGACTGGATCGTCGTGTCGTATCGCGGCGCAACGCCGGCCGCGTGCACGCGTTGCTGCAGGATGGTCAGTAGCTCGAGGCGACCGATCGAGGAGAAGCCGACGCCGTCGATTTCGACGCTTTGCTCCCGAAGATTCAGCGTGATGTTCTTCCAGCTCTCCATTCTTGGCGTGATGGCGTCCACGGTATCGGGATCGTCGGCGCGCAGAAATTCCAGCGCCTGCTCGGAGAACACCACGCCGAAGCCCCAGGTCGCACCTTCGGGGTTCTGCTCGAACAGGTCGATATGCGCGTCGGGATGACGCCGCTTCCAGAGATAGGCAAAATAGAGACCGCCGGGGCCTCCGCCGATCACGGCGATACGCACGTTCCCCTCCCAATCGACAGTATGCTTACTAATTGGCCGAGAATAGTCCGTGGGGCAGCCTTGCGCCACAGGAAAATCGGGGAACAGGGCGCGTCCGCTGTCCCGAATTCTTCGGCCTAGCCTTCGGCTGCCGGGGGCGTGGCCGCGCGTGCCCGGTCATGGCACGCACCGACCGCTGCGCCAAGGGAGCGGCCCGCAGCGATCGGAACTCGCGTCGATCCGGACTGGACCGGGTCAGGTGCAGCGGCGAACTGCCACGCCGTTGACGATGACGGTCTTGCAAACCTTCACGGGCTTGCGAACGACGACCGCGCCGCGGGGACCGGCGCAGCCGGCGCGAACGACGCCGTCGGCACAGACCACGGCGCTGGCGGTGGTCGACTTAAGGGTCATGGTGGCGCCGAAGGCGAACAGGGCGGATGCAATGATCAGAAAGGAGCGCATTCTGGAATCCCGGAGTATGACAGGTTGATGTTGAGGTTCTTGAAAATTGTGTTCGAAAGCTTGCTTGTTACTTCTTCTCGGCCGCAGCGAGCACCTTCTTGCAGGCCGGCGTGATCTTGTCGCTCTCCTTGGCGAGGCAGGCGATGATCCGTCCGCCGCCCGGCATCACGCCTTTGCAGAATTTCTCGTAGTCGCCCATGCAGGCGCTGCGCTGTTCGGCGGTCAGTTCCTGGGCGAAGCCGGCTTGCGAAATGCAGAGCAGGGCAGTGGCGGTCATGATGACGCGTAGCATCGGTTGTCCTCTCGTTGTGGCGGCCGTTGAGTCGACTATCCGCAGATCAAGCAGGCCGCTTCTTGCTTCTTGATCGCGGACCCGCTGTAGTGAAGCCCCATTATCGCAAGGTGAATCCATGGCGCAGGTCAGGGCCAAATGGCTGGCGTTCTACTCCGAACGTGTCGAGCCGATCTCCAAGGAAATATTCTCTCACGTCGAAAAGATGATTATCGGAACGCTGATCGTATCGGCCGGTGCCCACGTCTCCAGCACAGAGCCTTCGATCGTTCTGTTCGGCTATCTCCGCCATGGCCTGATCGGCCGCGGCGTCATGCTGTTCGGCGCCATTCTCCTGTTGCTGAATTTCCTCGACGGCCTCTACAAGCTTGCAAAGTTGAACTGGCATGTTGCGTACCAAATCGTGATGACGATCTTTTACGTCGCCCTGTCGGTAAGGCTCATCCAGCTCATCCTTGCCTTTCGCGGAGAATAGCATCCGCGACGCGCGAGCTACTGCGCGGCGAACTGCGCCAGCACGTCCTTGCATGCGGGCGAAAGCTGCGCGGCGTTGGTCGCGAGGCACTGCACGATGCGGCCGCCGCCGGGAGCCACGCCGCCGCAAATCGAGCGGACGTCGGCGCCGCAGGCCGACCGCAGGACGAACAGTTCTTCGCGCGGCCGCATCGGCCGCAGCACGATCACCGTGGGCGCCGCCACCGGAGCAGCAACTGGGGCCGCTGCAGCCGCGGGCGCTGCCGCACCACCGCCGCTGGCGGCGGCGACGGCGTTGCCGCAAGCGGCCGAGAGTTTCGCCTTGTTCTTTTCCAGGCATTGCAGCGCCGGTGCGCCGCCGGCCGGAACGCCCTTGCAGACCTTCGGATAGTCGGAGCGGCAGGCGGTGCGGACGGCGGAAATCTGCGCGCTGGTCGGCGCTCCGGCAGCGGCCTTCGGCTCGGCGGCTTTGGGCGCTGTCGCTGCAGCCGCAGGCGCTGCCGATTTGGCCGGTGCGGCTTCTGCCGGCTTTGCCGCAGCAGGCGCGGCCGGCGCTTCGACGGCGCGCACCGCGCTCTGGCAGTTCGATGAGAGGCTCGACATGTTTTTCTGCAGGCATTGCAGCGAGGCCTCGCCGCCCGGCGGCACGCTGGCGCAATACGCCATGTAATCCGAACGGCATTGCGACTTGATGGCGTCGCGCTGCGCCTGGCTCGGAGCCTGGGCAGAAGCTGCGGTTGCGAACAAGGCACCGGCCGCCAGCAACGGCGCAAGCTTCGCCGCACGTGTCAGCGTGTTGATCATTTTCATATCCTGTTCCCGTCGCTGGAAGCCGCCGCTTCGACCGAACTAAAAAAAGCGAATGTGACTGCAGTATAAATTTGAAACGGGCCGCATCATTTTCGGTTTCCGGTTCCACTGCAAGCGGATTGTTGCTATTTTTATGGGATGGCGGAAAGCCGGCTTTTCAGTAAAGGCCTTTTGCAGAACTAAACGTATTGGGGCACGAAAAAATGAAGGCTTTGCGGTCGCCTGCTCGATTGAGTCAATACAGAGCTGTTGCAGATAAAGGCGCCACCGCCTGCCGCGCGGCTTTTGCTCTTGCTGCA
>DAIMKE010000220.1:0-671 GCA_036721875.1 Bradyrhizobium sp.
GGGCAGCACGAGGCCGATCGCCTTCGCCGCACCGGTCGAGGTCGGGATCATCGACATCGCCGCCGCGCGGCCGCGATAGAGATCCTTGTGCAGGGTGTCGAGCGTCGGCTGGTCGCCGGTATAGGCATGGATCGTGGTCATGAAGCCGGTCTCGATGCCCACCGTGTCGTTCAGAACCTTGGCGACCGGCGCCAGGCAGTTGGTGGTGCAGGAGCCGTTGGAGACGACCAGGTGATCCCTGGTCAGCGTGTCATGGTTGACGCCGTAGACGATGGTGGCGTCGGCATTGTCGGCGGGGGCGGAGACCAGCACGCGCTTGGCGCCGGCAGTCAGGTGCGCGGAGGCCTTGTCCTTGGCGGTGAAGATGCCGGTGCACTCCAGCGCGATGTCGACGCCGAGCGCCTTCCACGGCAGCTTGGAGGGATCGCGCTCGGCGGAAACCTTGATCTTGCCATTGCCGAGGCTGAGCGAGTCGCCGTCGACGGTCACCGTGCCGGGAAAGCGGCCATGCACGGAGTCGAAGCGCAGCAGGTGGGCGTTGGTCTCGACCGGGCCGAGATCGTTGATGCCGACCACTTCGATATCCTTGCGGCCGGACTCTGCAATCGCCCGCAGGACGTTGCGGCCGATGCGGCCAAATCCGTTGATCGCGACCCGGACTGCCATACTCG
>DAIMKE010000220.1:681-8094 GCA_036721875.1 Bradyrhizobium sp.
TTTCTCCTCTGATAGCTGGCGCCGTCCCCGTGGAAACGGTCCACGAGGGGCTTACGGCGGAACGCCCGGTTCGGCCGGGCGGGAACGGTCAAGATGGGGGTTTAGGTAGTCCTTTTTCCCAGCAACCTCAACCGTCACGCCAAGCGCTTCAGGGCAGCGTTAACGGCAGCCTCGGCGGTAATTCCGAAGTGCTTGAAAAGGTCCTTGGCGGGGGCGCTTGCGCCGAAACCGTGCATGCCCACGAATTCACCATCCGGGCCGATCACGGCGTCCCAGCCCCAGCGCACCGCGGCCTCGATGGCGATCTTGACCGGCGCGGTGCCGATAATGGCTTTCCGCCGCTCCGCCGGTTGCGCCAGCAGCAGTTCGAGCGAGGGCACCGAAACCACCCGCGACGCAACGCCGCGCTCCGCCAGCTGCTTCTGGGCGGCCACCGCGATCTCGACCTCCGAGCCCGATGCGAACAGCGACACCTTGGCTTCGCTTTGCGCTGCGACCAACTCGTAGGCGCCGTGCGCGCAGGGGTTGTCGTTCGGCGCCGATGTGCGCAATTGCGGCACATTCTGGCGTGTCAGCGCCAGCACGGTCGGGCCGTCCACGCGGTTGAGCGCCAGTTCCCAGCACTCCGTCACCTCGACGGCATCGCAGGGCCGGAACACGCGCATGTTGGGCATCGCGCGAAGGGCTGCGAGATGCTCGACCGGCTGATGCGTCGGTCCGTCTTCGCCGAGCCCGATCGAATCGTGGGTCATCACATAGACGACGCCGGTGCCCATCAGCGCGGCGAGCCGCATCGCAGGCCGCGCGTAATCAGTGAAGACCAGGAAGGTCGCGCCGTTCGGTGCGAAGCCGCCATGCAGGAAGATGCCGTTCATGGCCGCCGCCATGCCGTGCTCGCGGATGCCGTAATGGATGAAGCGGCCCTTCGGCGTCTTGGCCGAGAAGGCGGTCGCCGACTTCGCCTTGTTGTTGTTGGAGCCGGTGAGGTCGGCGGAGCCGGCGAGAAACTCCATCGGCATCGCCGCTGCAATGGCCTCGATGGCGGATTCAGATGATTTCCGCGTGGCGATATTCTGCGGCGTTTCCAGGAGCGCCTTCTTGTGGGCGCGAAGCGCCTTCGCAAGCGCAGCCGGCCGCTCGTGCCGCAGCCGCCGCTCGAACTCCGCGCGCTTGCGCGGACCAAGCTCGGCGAAAACGCCTTCCCATTCCTGGCGCGCGGCGGCGCCGCGGCTGCCGGCGTCGCGCCATGCCTTCAGCACATCGTCGGGTACCGAGAAGGCTTCCTGCGAAATGCCGAGCTTCTCCTTGGCGCCCTTGAGTTCGTCGGCGCCGAGCGCCTCGCCATGGGCCTTCGCCGTGCCGGCGCGGGTCGGTGCGCCATAGCCGATGGTGGTCTTGCAGGCGATCAGCGACGGCTTGCTGGATTTTTGCGCGCGGGCGATCGCCGCGGCAATCGCCGCCGGATCGTGGCCGTCAATAAGTTCTGCCGCCCAGCCGGCCGACTTGAAGCGCTTCACCTGGTCGACCGAGTCGGCGATCGAGGTCGGGCCGTCGATCGAGATGCCGTTGTCGTCGTACAGCACGATCATCTTGTTGAGCTTCCAATGACCGGCCATCGCGATCGCTTCCTGCGACACGCCTTCCATCAGGTCGCCGTCGGATGCGAGCACATAGGTGTGATGGCCGACCACCTTCTTGCCGAACTCGGCTGCCAGCATCTTTTCCGCAAGCGCCATGCCGACCGCGGTGGCGATGCCCTGGCCGAGCGGACCGGTGGTGGTCTCGATGCCCTTGGTGTGGAAGTTCTCGGGATGGCCAGGCGTCAGCGAGCCGAGCTGGCGGAAGTTCCTGATCTGGTCGAGCGTCATCTCCTTGTTGCCGGTCAAGTATAGCAAGGCATAGAGCAGCATCGAGCCGTGTCCGGCCGACAACACGAAGCGGTCGCGATCCGGCCAGTTCGGTTCCGCGGCGTCGAACTTCAGCAATTGCGTGAACAGCACGGTGGCGATGTCGGCGGCGCCCATCGGCAACCCAGGATGGCCGGATTTCGCCTTTTCGACGGCGTCCATCGCGAGCCCACGGATCGCATTGGCCATACGGGTGTGGTCGACCTGCGTCATGATGAAATCCGCCTGAAATGAGGAGTTTGGTTGCGGGCGCGCGTACCGGGCGAAAGGCCGCAATACGGGCGTGATCGAAGGGAAAGTCGGGGCTGGATAGCACCTCAATCCCGTGAGTCCAAGGCGAGGAAACGCCGTTCCGATGCGAAAAGTTGCCTATAAGTCGCCTATAGCAGGCCCGATCCGAAGGGTAGTGTCGGCGCGCAGGGGCTGGCTTTCGTCTGACCGAGCGGTGGATCGGGAAGAATACGGTCCCCCTATATCTAGCAGTGCATAGTTTCGCGGCGGCGTTGCACTCGGCTCGCTTGCCACGTAAATTTCGCCGTCTAACCGCTTGCCGAACCGCGAATTTTGCTGCTGTCCGGCGGGCCATCCAAGGTGCGCGCTGTCTCTCATGAGCGATCGTCACGCCAACGGGTCTGGTACCGAGCCGATCTTTGCCGACATCGACGCCGCAACGCGGCGGCTGATGCTGGCGCTCGACGCCCTCGAGGCCGCCGCCGAGCGGCGGCGCGACGCCGATCGCGACGAGAACGAGCTCGCGAGCCGGATCCAGGCGCTCGGCGCCGACCGGTCGCGACTCGCCGACGAACTCGACGGCTCTCTGGTGAAGACGCGGCGGCTCGAGCGCACCAATCGCGAGATCGCCGAAAGACTGGATGCTGCGATCGGCACCATTCGCGCGGTGCTCGATACCGGAGAAGGCGAATGAGCCACATCAACGTCACCATCAACGGCCGGCAGTACCGCATGGCCTGCGAGGAAGGTCAGGAAGTGCGGCTCCTGAAGCTTGCCGAAAACATGGAAACGCGTGTCGGCGAACTGCGCGGCAAGTTCGGCGAGATCGGCGACGCGCGTCTCACGGTCATGGCCGCACTCACCGTGTGCGATGAATTGCTCGACGCCAACGCGCGCATCCGCACGCTGGAGAACGAGCTGGAGACCCTGCGCAACGTGCGCGTCGCCGCCACCGATCGCGCCAAGGCGACGCAGCTCGCCGTCGTCAACGCGCTCAACTCCGCCGCCGATCGCATCGAAAAGACCACGCAGGTCATCAACCGCACCATCGGCAACGGCGTCGCGATAGGCTGAATCGCGGTTACCGCTGGCGGATTCGGTCTGTAGCGCCTACATTGGCCCTGCGAAGCTGCGTCGTGCGTCAGGAGCCATATATCCCCGGGGCCTTATCGATCCTTTAGGGAACTGTCCCTGGCCGGGTCCGTGGACCCGGACATATGGTGCCCACCTACTTTCGTAGGGAACTCCGGGATCGAGTGCTTCAACGGCGATCGCGGCCTCGCACTTTCGTTTTGTTTGTTACCCTGATTTTGTCCTACCGCGCGTTCGTCATACCCGCGAAAGCGGGTATCCAGTGCGCCGCGGCCCCGCAGTTTGATTGCGAACGTCTCTGGAATACTGCATCACCCGCTTTCGCGGATGATGACGGCAGAACAAGATCCCGCATGACGGCAATCCCATCCAAAGCCGATCTCCGCACCGCCGCGCTGGCCAAGCGCGAGGCGTTGAGCGACGAGCAACGCGCTTCTGCCGCGCAAGCCATGGCCAAGCGCGGCCTGCCGTTCGCGATTGTGCCGGGCATGGTCGTCTCGGGATACTCGCCGATCCGCAGCGAGATCGATCCGGCGCCCTTGATGCGGAGGCTCGCAGAGCTAGGCGCAAAGCTGGCGCTGCCCGCGGTGCTGTCGCGCGGAAAATCGCTGGCGTTTCGTGCGTGGTCGCCTGACGACCGGCTGATGCTGGGGCCGCTCGGCATTCTCGAGCCGTCGCCGGCAGTCCAGGAACTGGTGCCCGATATCATGCTGGTGCCGCTGGCGGCGTTCGACCGTCAAGGTCACCGCATCGGCTATGGCGCGGGGCACTACGACTACACGCTCGCCCATCTGCGCAAGATGAAAGCCATCACGGCCGTTGGCACTGCATTCGCCGTGCAGGAAATTAAAGTCGTTCCAGCACTGCCGCACGACGTGGCGCTGGATTATGTGCTAACGGAAAAGAAAATGTTCGATTTCCGGAGTTGAAACTTTGCGAATTCTTTTCGTCGGTGACGTGGTCGGCCGGGCAGGGCGCACCGCGATTTCAGAGCATCTGCCCGTCATGGTCCGGGACTGGAAACTTGACCTCGTCGTCGTGAATGGCGAGAATTCCGCCGGCGGCTTCGGCATCACCGAGGCGATCTACCAGGAATTCCTCGATGCCGGCGCGGACGCGGTCACGCTCGGCAATCACGCCTGGGATCAGCGCGAAGCGCTGGTGTTCATCGAGCGTGCGCCGAAGCTGGTTCGGCCTGCGAATTTTCCAAAGGGGACGCCCGGCCGCGGCGCGGCGCTGGTCGATACCAAGAACGGAAAGCGCGCGCTGGTCATCAACGCCATCGGCCGCGTCTTCATGACGCCGTTCGACGATCCGTTTGCGATCCTCAACCGCGAACTCGAAGCCTGTCCGCTGCGCGAGGCGGCGGATGCCGTCGTGGTCGATTTCCATGGCGAGGCGTCGAGCGAGAAGCAGGGCATCGGGTATTTCTGCGACGGCCGCGCCAGCCTCGTCGTCGGCACCCACACCCACGTGCCGACCGCCGATCACCAGATCCTGGCCGGCGGCACCGCCTACATGACCGACGCCGGCATGACCGGCGATTATGACTCGGTCATCGGCATGCAGAAGGAAGAGCCGCTGCGGCGCTTTACTACGGGCATTCCGTCGGGCCGCTTCGAACCGGCGGCCGGCGTGGCGACGCTGAGCGGAGTCGCGGTCGAGACCGACGATGCCACCGGCTTGGCGCGGCGTGTCGCACCGGTGCGGGTCGGCGGCAGGCTTGAGCCGGCGATGCCGGGGTTCTGGTCGGCCAGTTGATCAGAGCCGGTAGGCCGTGCGGAAGCCACCCCAGTGGCGGCCCTTGACGCGCACCGGTACGTCGATCTCGCGCATCATCACGGTGTTGCCGTTGCCCATGTCGCGGGCGTAGCTCTGGATCAGGTAGGCGCGCTGGTTGCGTCCGGCGGCAAGCCCTGCCGGATCGTTGAAGATGCGGCGGTTACGGCTGTTGGCGGTGTTCCAGGTGACGTCGCCCGGTCGCTGCGGGTGCGAATAGATCTTGTTGTGAACCGGCAAATAGCCGTTGCGGTCGATCATCGCGCAGAATGCCATCCGTGGGTCTTTGGCGAGGAACGCTTCCTGGAACGGCGGCAACGCGCGATCGGCCCAGTCCAGGATCCTGGTGCGATACTGCACGGGATTGCTGCCGGCGATCTCGACATAGTCGGTGTCGAACATGTCCTCGATCGAGATGGCGCCGCTGGCCACGCCATTCTCGAAGATCTTCGTCAGCGCGGCGCCGGCTTCCATCGCGCGGGTGACGGCTTCGGTGTTGTCGTCCTGGATCGCCCACAGCCTGTCTTCGATCTTTTCCATCAGCGCCGCATCGGGCCGGTCGAACTGTGCGTGCGTGCCCGCTTTCGACCGCTGGACGATGCGAATGCGGCAGGCGCCGACATGTTCAAGCGTCGCGTTGAAGCTCTGGCCCTGCGCCAGCGTTTCCGCGTCGGCCCCGCTGACCAGAATGCCTCCCCTGGAGATTTCGTAGACCGGTGCCGAAATCATCCCGCGCGGGGAGGTGATTTCGATCTTGAGGCTGCAAGGCAGCCTGTCGTCCTTGCGGCGCTCGTAGCGGTCGCCTTCCTTCTCTCCCTGACGCAGCAGCACGGCGCAGCGCGACTTCAGCTTCTGCGCAAAACTCGTAACGGCGCGTCCGGCCTTGGCAACGGTTTCGCCGTGCGCCTCGGCTTCCCTGGCCGCGCTGTCGATCTCGGTCGCGCTGCTGCCGACCGAGGCGATGAAACTGGAGGCGGAAGCCGCGTTGTCGGCCATCTCGCCGGTGGTTGCGTTCTGCTCGGCGACCGCGCCGTTGACGTTCTCGAACACCGGACGGATCGCTTCGATCGCCTGCGAGATGCGGTGCACGGCGTCGACCGAACCCGCGGCGTCGCGCTGCAGCGCCTCGATTTTCCCGGTGATTTCCTTGGTGGCGTTCTGGGTCTGCACCGCCAGTGCCTTCACCTCGGTGGCGACCACGGCGAAACCACGCCCGGCCTCGCCGGCGCGTGCGGCCTCGATGGTGGAGTTGAGCGCCAGCAGCGTCGTCTGCCGGGCGATCTGCGCGATCAGATTGACGACGTTGCCGATCGCCGCCGAGGACTCCCTCAGGCGATCCACATTGGCGCTGGCTTCGCGCGCGGCCTCGCCGGCCTGGTCGGCAAGCTTGCCCGCGTCGCGGACCTGGGAGCCGATCCCCTGTGCGGAATGGGTGAACTTGTCGGCGGCATGCGAAAAGGTCGTCGCCGTGTCCTGGGCTGCGGCGGTCCGGGCGGTCAGCGCGTCGGTACGCCGGCGGATGGTCGAGAGCGTCGCCGCGGTCGCCTCGGCGCCGCCGGCGACCGAATTGGCCGCGCGCTCGAGCTGGCGGATCATCGCGCCGAGTTCGATGTCCAGCAGTTCCAGGATCTCCCTGGCGGAATCACCCTCTGCGGTCTCGGTGGTGGCCGGAGCTTGCGCAGCCGTAACTTCCGCGGCAGGCGCGATGGTTTGCGGCACCTGCTTCTTGAACAAACCGAGCGCCATGGCATCTCTTGAAAGTTGAGGAAGGGTAGAACATCCTCTCATCCGAGCATGAAACCAGGGTTAACAACTGCCTGATATTCCGGCCGACGGGAGCTACTTTAGTAGCCGGGTCGGCCGCAAATCTTTGATTTCGCCCGATCGCCGGCCTATAAGGCCGCCATTCACCCCCATTTCCTCCCGGACGAACCCCAGAGAGCCCTGCATGGCCGGCCATTCCCAGTTCAAGAACATCATGCACCGCAAGGGCAAGCAGGATGCCCAGAAGTCGAAGCTGTTCGGCAAGCTGGCGCGGGAAATCACTGTCGCGGCCAAGCTCGGGACCCCGGACCCCGCGATGAACCCGCGGCTGCGTGCGGCCGTGATCGCGGCGCGCCAGGAGAACATGCCGAAGGACAACATCGAGCGCGCCATCAAGAAGGCGACCGGCGGCGACAGCGAGAGCTACGACGAAATCCGCTACGAAGGATATGGCCCCGGCGGCGTCGCTGTGATCGTCGAGGCGCTGACCGATAACCGCAACCGTACCGCCTCGGATGTCCGCACCTATTTTACCAAATCTGGCGGCAACCTCGGCGAAACCGGTTCGGTCGCCTTCATGTTCGACCGCACCGGCATCATCGAATACGACTCGAGCGTCGCCTCCGACGATGCGATGCTG
>DAIMKE010000221.1:0-3742 GCA_036721875.1 Bradyrhizobium sp.
GTCTGGCTCTGGGCGGTACCGTTGCCGGTCTGCCCCTGCCCCGAAGAGGTCTGAGTGCCAGTCGTGGTCTGGGTGCCGGTCGAAGTCTGAGAACCGGTCGACGAAGACTGCGACTGGATGCTCTGGCTCGCCTGCTGGCTCAGCCGGCCGGAGACGCCAAGCGATGACACCGTGCGCATGTCGATGCTGCCGGTCACGGCAATTCCTTGCTGACGCTGATACACGGTGATGGCTTCGCGGGTCTCCGGACCCCAGATGCCGTCGGCTTCACCATGCAGCACGCCACGCTCGATCAACACGCGCTGGATCACACGGATGTCGTCTGGCGGAAGATCAACCACGGCAACTTGCGCGCCGCCACCGTGACCGCTGCCGCTGCCACCGCCGGCAAAGCGAGCACGTGGACCGACCGGAACCACATCGACAATGCGGCGATCGCGGTCGACAATCACAACCTCGTCATCCACGACGAAGAAGCTATCGTCGCGATATGCTGGAAACACGTCAATGAGCGCGGGATAGGTCGAGACCGAGGCGATCGTCACGCTCGACGGGACTGCGATGCCGGCGCGAACCTGGAAATTGATCGAGTTCGCGTTGACGCGCGGTGTGCTGCTGGACTGCACAACCGACTGCTGCAGCGTCGTCCGCTGCTGCGCTGTAACGCTCTTGCCGCTCTGGGTCTGGGTGCTTGCGGTAGCCTGGCTCTGGGTCTGACCTTGCGTATTGGTCTGCCCCTGGGCCGCGTTCTGGTTGATGCCGGAGTTCGAATTCCGGCCTTGGGCGCTCTGGCCTGACCCGTTTTGCTGGCTATTGGATTTGCTGTCAGCCTTGGTATCGGCCTTGCCCTTGTCCTGCGTGCGGTCGTCCGACCGCTGCGTATTTTCGCGCTCCGACTTGCTCTGACCGGCCGTCTGATCCTTGTCCTTCTGGCGGAGCTGCTGCGCGCGGTCCTTGCTGGTGTCGCGCTGTTCCTTATTGGACTCCTGCGAATGGCGCACGTCGTCGCGGTCACGCTCGGATCGCCCTTGGCCCACCGACTGCCCCTTGCTGCTGTCGCGCGGGCCTTCAGCCCGGCCACGCTCTTGCGTACCGGACTCCTCGCGCGGCGCACGGCTGGACTCGCTGCCGCGTGCGGAGGAACCTTCGGCCCGGCCACCCTCGCGAGATTCGGAGCCACGACCCTGTGCCATTCCTTCGTTTTGGGAAGCGCCTTCCCGAGTCGAAGCGCCGTCGCCCGTTGCGCCTCCGGAACGGCCACCCGTGGACATTCCCTTTTCGCTCGACGCAGCGCCAGCACCGCCACCCGCACCTTGCGCGCTCGCAAGACCAACGCTGGCAAGCAATACTGCCGTAGTGACTAGAAACCTACTCCTCACTCTGTTCATCATTTTAAGTCCTCCTGCTTGATTGTTCGCTCGCTTCCAGTTGGGTTGACCCGGACAGATCGACGCCACTTCGAAACGCCAGTGTCCGCCCCTCAGCAACCAGGCCGGAATGCAATCGTTCCGACTACCGTTGTTCGTCGATAGTTGGCTGGTAAGAACCCTTAACGTCCCTAGCGATCGCGGTGCCGCCGTTTGGCCAAAGTCCGTCCTTGGCCGCCGCGGGCGCATTCGGCAGCGTTTCCTGATCTCTCTCCACGAGCCCGGCGGGCCTCAGCGACGCTCGATGACGAATTTTTCGGGCGTGCCTTTCAACACCATGACGGTCACCCGCTGGGCATTCCAGTTCGTCAGCCGCACGTCGTCGTAAGAAACGACAACCTCGGCTGAGAAAGGTTGTCGACCATTCTCAAGCTCCGAAGGCAGAGATTTCAGTCCCTTTGGCAACGTCCCGCAGCGGCAGAAGTTTCCAGTTTTTCCCGACAGCTGGCCTCGCGTCGTCTAACCTGTTCGCACTGCGAAGCACGGCGGGAGGATGGTCGAGTGATCGCGATTGCAGTCGAAGTTGAGCGCTTGGCCGTTGGACCCGATCGCAGCCACCTACTCGAAAGGGATCACGGGCCTGCTATCCGACGACTGGTAATAGCGGCAAGAAAGGATCGATCGCGACGGCGCGATGACTGCGCAGAAGGGCTGGCAAGGGAGCCGGGATTGGCGCGGGCATCGGTGGCACTGGCCTCCTCGCCGGCCTAGGACTAATTGCGATCCTTGGGCCTGAGCCCTCGTGGCGTGTTCCTTGCCAGGTCGTCTGGCGGAAGCAGTCGCGGATTGGGGTTCGTTTCAAAGGGAATTAGGCTCGGGTTCCAACTGCTAGAAAACCGCGCAAGGTCGCCAGACAGGCTTTCCCAACTGCAAACGAAAAGCCCGGTAACCGGCCGGGCGATCGACAAGGTGATACAAACAGGGATATTCGAACGTTGAAAACCCCGGCTGTCTGTCAGGAGAGGATGGCGTAGCCAGCAAACCTTCGGGAAAAAGTGGCGGTTAGCAGGAACGGCTAGCGTTCAGGTCAATAGCCCAAGCGCTGTGCCTCGCGTCTTCGCGCATTGAATGACGGCCCTAGTCCCGAGAGCCTGGCGCTGGGGTCGTTTCTCGAGCCTACGCCGGTCCATGGTCCGATATTATTTCGATCTCCAAGATGGTGATTCCCTCGTTGTCAATGATGAAGGGACGGACCTGCTCGACATTGCAGATGCCCAGATGGAAGCGGCCGAGACCTTGGCCAACATGACGGGCGATCTGTCTATGAGAGTACCGAACCCTTCAGCACACGCTATGTCTATCGCGGTTCGTGACAAAGACGGCCCGCTGTTTTCGATTAGCTTTGCTTTTTCGCGGCGCACAATATGACTAACGACCAAGGAGACTTGCCGGCAAGGAGGTACAAACGAGGCCCGGGGTGTCTACGAGTCCAGGTCTCGTAACCTCAACGGCTCGGTGTTTCGGTCGCTCGGTGTGGAGCAGAACGTAGAGTATAAGCAGCCGTTCACGGTGATTGCTCCAAGCAACGACCACGAGCGGAAACCGGCGGGCCGGCGCCTTCGCGAATTTAAAGGTCAGCAACTTTCGGCATTTTGCGCGTTGACCGATCGCGCATTTCCATTTCAGCCGAGACACCCAAAGCCCGCCACAAGACAAACAATGCGTTCACGATCAGCCAAACCAGTAACCACTGCGTTATTCCCACGTGGCGCTCCCCATCTCCCTTTTGCATTGATAGTATGGGTTGTGCTGATTCGTCCGTCCGCGTGCGCTGCAAAAGATCAGGGGCTCGGCGGGGAGAGCAGGCACGAAAAAGCCGGTGCGTCTCTCCGCCAGCGGTGGTTCTGTACGCACCCATAATTGGGGCTAACCAGCGGCTTGCACCTGCTTAAATCGGCAAGACTATCTTAACGTTGTAGCATTGGTTAGCTAACTAAGTCGTACGCGGCCGCCGCGGTTTTGGGTTGAAGTGACCTCCAAATCGTTCCGACCCCAACACCGTATTCCTCCGCGAGTTCGGGCACGTCTAATCCCCGCCCCTTCGAACTCACCCTCGCGTATCCGGATCTAATTCCCGAAGCTTCGTTTATGGAAATATGACTTTCGGAAACCAGCTTCTGTCATCTTGCCTTGGTGAGCAGCGGAGCGGACCTGTTCGCCTCAAGCATTTTTCGCCATCTGTCTAAAACGCGTCACACAAGGTGGCACAGCGTTTGCTGCTTATTCCTGTTGGAATATCAGCGTGGCAGCGGCCCCGGCGATCGAGGCGGCCTTTCCCGGTACGACGTCGAATGGACGACCGCACGGCACACAGA
>DAIMKE010000221.1:3752-8075 GCA_036721875.1 Bradyrhizobium sp.
CCACGCTGGGCGACAAGCCGATCTGGAACGATTTTCTGCCGGCAGCGGGCTAGGTCCGTAGGCCGACCTTGGGAATACCTACACCGCCCAGCGATCATACTCCGCTTGCGGTATTTTCCGTTGGAACACGACCCGCCCTCGTCACGTTGAGGGTTGGCAGCGGCCTCAGAGAAGGCGAGCCGTTTCTTCCAGCAAGCTCGGTAACGCGCAGGTGCTATCCAAATGGAGCGTCTCGGCGAGCGCGAAAAATCAAGGTTCAGGTACCATTCGAAAGTTCACACGTACCGAACGTTAACTGCGGCCTTGGCGTGGGCCCTTCTTGTGGCAGCTTTCTACCAAACACCCGACTTACTCACGAGCGCGGAGCGGATGACGCAGCAGGGCATCGAAGCCATCGGAGATTCCGTGCCATGGCCCTGGAGGTACGGATGGACTGGGTTTCGAGAGATGGGTGGTGTGACCTGGCTTCAGATCACAATAATCATACTTACCCTTCGCATCTTGTTATCGACAATTGCCGCGGCCTGGCGGGTCATCTTCCGAAAGACCGGCCCAAGCAAATATGAGCGGATGAGCGATCCTGTCGCCCTCGCAGTATACGGCGCCCTGACGTTGGCCTTCTTTGCGTTGCTGTTTTTCATCTTGCTCTCGGTATAAGGCCGTTGAAAAAGAGCCTGGGAATTTCCTCTTCACGGTTTTCAGTCCAAACGCGCCAAGCTCTTGGAAAGAAACATCGGCGAAAGAAACATCGGCGCTTTTTCAAGCCTTCCGCGCGAAGCGTGACAACAGGCCGATCAATTTCAACGCTTGCATCGCCTCCTTCGTGCGCCGGCTGTTTGCCTGCTTTCGCGGTAGAAGATTTGCTCATGTTGCTTTGCTATCGATTGGAACTATTACCTGCTGGTCAAATAGCAATTCGGCATTGGCATCAATTGTGATCCGTCCAAGTGACTGTTAGGGCAAGTTCCACTTTTTCCCGATTGCTCCCTCCTCCTTTCTGCCAACTTTTGGAACAGATTCGTTATCCTGCAGTTAAGGTTGCGGCTTGGGGCAAGTCATGAATTGGGAAAGTCCTCATGAGGCAAGCTCTTACCGCTTTCGTCGTGGCATCTGGCCTTCTGGCAGTCCCAGCTCCAGCGGACGCGCTAACGATTGATCTAAGCCAAGCTGTTCTTGCCGGCGGAGCCAGTTTGATTGGCGGCGGCTCGAAGATCCAGTTTGATTCCCAAGTGTCGGGACAGTCGGCGACGTTCACTTTGCCATCTATTCCCGGTCAGGAATATTCGATCCAAGTCACCGGCCACAACAACGCCTCAACATCGTTCTTCCAATTTCTGATCGATGCTGATGGCACTGGTCCTGGTGGCTTCGTTCAGCTAGGTGACACTCTCAATTTTGGAGGTGGTTTCCCCACGCTCGCGCTGCCCACATTCACCAATCTCGGAAACTCGGACTTCTTCAGGATAGTCAACGGCGGCCTCGGCAATACGGCTGGGCAGCTCACCGGCATCTCGCTCTTCGCCGTACCGGGCCAAATAGTGGGCGCAGGGCTACCTGGATTGCTTGTAGCGTGTGCCGCCTTGCTACTCGTTGCTCGTAACCGTCAGCGAAGAGCTTGATGACCAATGCTAGCCCTCATCTTCCTTGTCTTCGGATTCGGCTGCGGATTCTTGGCGCGTCATTCCATTTCGCTTCGTCGTCGTGCTCGCGAACGAAATCGGAGGCATTTAGAAATGGACCCGACGACGGCGGTCGGGGTTACGCACCGACTTGAACCGATTAGCGCGTCGGAGAAGCCCTTTTCACACGCGCCACCATCGGGAGGCCCACTCAAGTCGCAGCCCGTCAAAGGCTGAAGGGTGTCAATCCACTACCTTGATCCGTTACCACTTGTGCTCCGCTAGACGCTCCTGAATACGGGACACAGGGGTGGGGTGGAAGACCTATTCGGCGACGAACTGATCAATATCGGCACGGCGAGGACATCACGATCGTCGAATTCGCCCACGTCGGGTGGCGGCCGTCGGTTACACCGGCACGATCTCCTTCGACCCATCGCGTCCGGACGGCATCCCGCGCAAGCTGCTCGACGTCTCCAGGCTGGCAAACTCGGCTGGCGGGCCTCGACCTCGCTCGAGGACGGCATCAGGCTCGCTCATAAGGCCTATCTCAATGAAATAAGGGGCCGCTGAATGCGTGGAACCAGATGACCGGCTGATCCCTTCACATGCCTTTAACGTCGTGAATTTGCGCCACTGATCGCGGCTAAACGTGACCGTTAGCTTTTTGTTAACGTTAAGCGGGGCATCATCTCTTGTCGGTGTTGTGGCAGGGCGCTGTCAGTTGCCCGCCGCCAGTCCGGCTGCGTCGATCGAGTTCTGCACAGGTTCTTGGGGCGGAAAGCTGTCAAATAAGGGTGGCGCCGCCACGTTTGTGGCCAAATCGCAACAGCGTCCTCCGAAATCGTGAGCACCGCACCGCAACCCTACGCAGCGGCGATCGCATCGCTTATTGTCGCGTGCGGGCTAAGGCAAAAATCGATTGGGAATTTCAGTGAGAATTTCGCGCGTCATCTTGGCCCTGCCGATGCTGACATTGGCGTCGGCGCTGGGCGGCTGCGGGTGGATGTCGGTGAACGGCCCGGCCGCCTCGGATATCGTTGCCGGCCAGCGCGACCCGGCCAGCCTCAACTATGCGGTCGTCAAGGTCACCCCGAAGGTCGTCGATGTCATGTCGAGGAACCTGCCGCGCCTGACCGCCTTCGGGAGCAGCCAGCGGCCGCGCGACATCACGTTCGGCAACGGCGATATCCTCAGCGTCACGATTTTTGAGGCCGCTTCGGGCGGCCTGTTCATTCCGGCCGAAGGCAGCGTTCGGCCGGGCAATTTCGTCAACATCCCGAACCAGGCCGTCGACGTCCACGGCAACATCTCGGTCCCCTATGCGGGCTCCATCCGCGCCCGCGGGCGTACCCAGGTCGAGGTGCAGGACGCCATTGTCACGGCCCTCAAGAACCGCGCGATCGAGCCGCAGGTCATCGTGTCGATGGTCGAACAGAAGACGTCCATGATCAGCGTCCTGGGCGAGGGACGCGCGGCCCGGATTCCCGCGACCGCCACGCCCGAGCGGATGCTCGACGTCATCAGCCGGGCCGGCCTGGTGGCCGTCGGCGGCTCGACCGGGGCCGCCGGCGCCGAAACCTGGGTAATGCTGGAGCGAAGCGGCAAGCGCGCCATCGCGCCCTTTGGTGCGCTGGTGTACGAGCCGGTCAACAATGTCTACGTGCATCCCAACGATACGATCTATCTGTACCGCGAACCCCAGACCTTCCTGGCTTTCGGTGCGGTCGGCACGCAGCAACAGATTCCGTTCGGGACCTGGCGGCTGTCGCTCGCGGAGGCGATCAGCAAGTCCGGCGGCCTGATCGACACCCAGGCTGACCCCGCCTCGGTATTCCTTTATCGCGGCGAGGCGCGCGACGTCGCCCAAGCCCTGGGAATCGACGTTTCGACCTACGAAGGCCCGGTCATCCCGGTGATCTACACGATCAACCTGCGCGACCCCGCGGGCCTGTTCCTGGCGAGTTCGTTCGAGATGCGCAACAAGGACATCCTCTACGCCTCGAACTCGCTGTCGGTCGAAGCCACCAAGTTCATGACCTATCTCAATACCCTGAACGCGACCATTCAAGGGCCCATTTCGACCATCACGAGCGCATATGGTTTGAGGAACATCATTACCGGCACCGGCGCGGTACCGAGCACCTTCGTGTCCGGCGGGACGACGACCGTCGTCACGACACCGGCGCCGTAAGGCTCACGACATGAGGCCTGCTTCGGGGGCTTGATCTGGCGAGACAGCTTTCGCCAGACGCGCAAGGGCCTGAAGCTCACTCCTTTTCTTAGCAGCTGGCCAAGTGACCGATGCGTTTCAATTTGGTGGGCCGACCGTAGCCAGCAAGCTTGCCGGCGGCTGGCTCAACGATCGTCGAAAAGGTCCGACCTTGTAAAAGTAGCAAAGACTGCCGGCCGCAATTGCGGCAACCGCGAGCAAGATCAAAGATCGGAAGCGCGTCGGGCTTTTCCAGCGGGCGGGCGCAAAATCCAGCGGTTGCTGAACATACAGGCCTCCCAACGACAAAAGATCTCCCTGCCGGTGCTGCGTTCGGCACCGACTTTTATCCCTCGACTCGCCGAGTTCGCCGCGGCATGATTTTCAAATGGATGGCCTGATCTGCAGGGGTGCTGAGTATTATGGCTTGTCTTCGGCTGCATAAGTATTTCCTGGCGATTTCACTGCTGCTGCCGACGGGTGACCTTGGCC
>DAIMKE010000222.1:0-2345 GCA_036721875.1 Bradyrhizobium sp.
ATCCGGATCTCTGCGTGCTCGACATCAACCTGCCGACGGTGTCCGGGTTCGAACTGGCGCGGCGTATCCTCGACCGCGACGCGTCGGCGCGGGTCATCATGTTCAGCATGAACGACGATCCGGTGTTCGCCGCGCGCGCCATCGAGGTTGGCGCCAAGGGATATGTCTCCAAATCCGGCGATCCCCAGGATCTCGTCGAGGCGATCCGCGAAGTAGCAAAAGGCGGCGCTTATCTGCCGCCGGCGATGGCGCGAAGCATTGCGTTCTCGCGGCCCTCGTTCGCCCAGAGCCCGCTTGCAAGACTGACCGCGCGCGAGATGGAGATCCTGCGGCTGCTCAGCGCGGGAAAAAGCCTGTCCGAAATTGCGTGGCTGGTCCATTCCTCCTACAAGACGGTCGCCAACACCTCCTCGATCATGCGCCAGAAACTCGGCGTGCGGACGTCAGCCGAACTGGTTCGGTTGGCCATCGAGAACCGCGTGGCCTGAGATGACGCCGCGCGGCGTTGGAGTGCTCTATTCATGACGATGCAAACCGTTTCTCTCAACAAGGCGCACGGCGGCGTGCAGGGCGTCTACAAGCACGCCAGCACCGAGACCGGAACCGACATGGCGTTTTCGGTCTATGTCCCTCCCCATCGTGACGGAACAAAGCTGCCGGTCGTCTGGTATCTGTCGGGCCTGACCTGCACCCACGCCAACGTCACGGAAAAAGGCGAATTCCGCAGCGCCTGCGCCGAGCTTGGATTGATATTTGTCGCGCCCGACACCAGCCCGCGCGGCGAAAAGGTGCCAGGCGATCCCGCCGGTGCCTACGATTTCGGGCTGGGCGCCGGCTTCTACGTTGATGCCACGCAGGAGCCGTTCGCACGCAACTACCGCATGTGGAGCTATGTCACGGAGGAATTGCCGAAACTGGTCGCAGCCCGGTTTCCCGTCGATGCCGGACGACAATCCATTTTCGGTCATTCCATGGGTGGCCACGGCGCGCTAACCATCGCACTCAGCCACCGCGATCGCTACCGCGCGGCCAGCGCCTTTGCGCCGATCGTGGCACCCTCGCAGGTGCCGTGGGGCATCAAGGCGCTGAAAGGCTATCTCGGCGACAACGAGAGCGCCTGGCGCAAGCATGACGCCGTGGCCCTGATCGAGGACGGCGCCAGATATTCGGAACTGCTGGTGGACTATGGCGACGCCGATACGTTTCTCGCCGAGCAACTTCGCCCGGAATTGCTGAAGAGCGCCTGCGAGAAGGCGAACATTCCCCTCACCCTTCGCCGCCAGCCGGGATACGACCACAGTTATTACTTCATTTCGACCTTCATGGCCGATCATCTGCGCTGGCACGCCGCGCGGCTGAAGGCCTGACTCTTCGCAGCCTGTCAGGGCTGGGGCTTGCCGTAGTTCGGCGCCAGCAACCTGTTGCGGACGAGATAGTTCGTCGCGCGCGTCCAGGACTCGTCGGTGTTGCCGCGAAAATCGGCGTTCATCCCCGTGATGAGCTGCCCGGTATGGACGTCGCGCACAAAGATGGTCAAGTTGAGGATCAAGGTCGAGATCTTCTTCAACACGCCCGTGATGACCAGGTCGGCGCCGATCCGCTGCGCAAAATGGACGTCGCAGCCGCCGCAGGCTTGCAGATTGCTGCCGTCGGCGGCCGCCTTCACCGGAGAGACGTCGAGGAGCCGGAACTTGCCGGATTCCTTCAACTGCGTGCGCACCAGGTCGCTGTGCGGATCAGCCGGTCGTGTTCATCTGCCTGAGGTCCCCTCATCTCGCCCTCGAGGCTGGTATCCAGCAGTTCGAAATCGAAGATGGCGAGTTTTGGCGGCTCGGCGCGCGCCGGCATCTACCCCATCAGTATCAGCGCAACAAAGGCAAACAGCGCTCTCATGATCGTGATCTCCGACCTCGGCAACCGTCCGACGACGAAATGCGGACTTGCAAGCTAGGGCAATTCAGTCATGTTTCAAGTCAAGAGTGCTTGCAAGGACAAGCGTTCCTCCATCGTCGTCAAGTCGAGGAGGCGTATCAGGGAGCGTCCATGATCCGACGGTTGGTCGGTGTAATCGGCTTGGCCCTTCTGGCCAGCCATGCGCTTGCGGCCGAACCGGTCGAGATCGGCATCGGCTATCTCGGCCAGGCCGGCGTCAGATCGAAATTGTCGCTCGCCGAACAGCCCGCGGAGAATGACGGCGTCGCCGGCGCGCGGCTTGCGATCGAGGACAACAACACCACCGGCAGGTTTCTCAACCAGCGCTTCACGCTGGAGGAAGTTCGGCTGAAAGATGGCGACGATGTCGGAAAATCAGCAACGGCGCTCGCCGCGCGCAACGGCTTCATCAT
>DAIMKE010000222.1:2355-8066 GCA_036721875.1 Bradyrhizobium sp.
CGGATGCGTTGTTAAAAGCGGCCGATGCGCTTCGCGGCAGCAAGACCGTTCTGCTGAATGCCGGTTCGACCGACGACCGGCTGCGCGAGCAGGACTGCCGCGCCAATGTCGTTCATGTCGCCCCGACCCGCTCGATGCTCGCCGATGCGCTGGCGCAGTATCTGGCGTGGAAGCAGTGGAAGCGCTGGCTGCTGGTGGTCGGTTCGCATCCGGCCGACAAGCTCTGGGCCGATGCGTTGCGTCGCGCCGCGACACGCTTCGGCGCCAAGATCGTTCAGGAGCGCGTGTTCGAGGACACCGGCGGCGCCCGCCGCACCGACAGCGGCGTCACGCTGATCCAGCGCCAGATGCCGGTGTTCACGCAGCAGGCGCCGGCCTACGACGTTCTCGTCGCGGCCGACGAAAGCGAGGTGTTCGCGTCCTATCTGCCCTATCGCACCTGGGATGCACGGCCGGTCGCAGGCTCCGCCGGCCTGGTGCCGGGGAGCTGGGACGCAGCGCACGACCAATGGGGCGCGATCCAGATGCAGAACCGTTTCTTCAAACTGAATTCGCGACGCATGACCGCGCGCGACATGCAGGCCTGGACCGCGGCGCGCATGGTCGGCGAAGCCGCATCGCGCACCAACTCCGGCGATCCGAAGCCGCTGTTCGACTTTCTCAAGGGAACTGACTTTTCCATCGCCGCGTTCAAGGGTCAGCGGCTGACGCTGCGCGACTGGAACCTGCAGCTGCGTCAGCCCATCCTGCTGGTCGATGGGCGCATGGTCGTCTCGGTCTCGCCGCAGGAGGGCTTCCTGCATCAATTCTCCGAACTCGATACGCTCGGCGTCGACCGGCCCGAAACCAAATGCAAACTGAGTGGATGACGGAGAGATCGCTTATGTGGCGTCGGTGTCTGCTTTCGGGAATGGCGGTGTGGCTCGCGGCCGGTTCGCCCGCTTTGGCCTATCTCGCCTATGTGTCCAACGAGAAGAGCAACACGGTCTCGGTGATCGATACCGACAAATGGGCCGTCATCAACACGATCAAGGTCGGCCAGCGCCCGCGCGGCATCGAGTTCACGCGAGACGGCAAGTTCGTGCTGGTCGCGGTGGGCGATGACGACAAGATCGAAGTGATCGATGCCGCGACCCAAAAAGTGGTGGACAGCCTGCCGTCCGGTCCCGATCCGGAACTGTTCACCCAGGATGCCGCCGGCAAGACGCTCTATGTCGCCAACGAGAACGACAACACGGTGACCATCATCGATCTCGAAAAGCGCGTCCGCGTCGGTGACGTCCAGGTCGGCGTCGAGCCGGAGGGCATGGCGCTCAGCCCCGACGGCAAGATCCTGATCAACACCTCCGAGACCACCAACATGGCGCATTTCATCGACACCGCGACGCGCCAGATCGTCGCCAACGTGCTGGTCGATGCGCGACCGCGCTTTGCCGAATTCAAGCGCGACATGTCGGAATTGTGGGTGTCGTCGGAGATCGGCGGCACGGTTTCAATTATCGATCCCGCCAAGCGCACCGTCACCGGAAAAATCAACTTCAATATCCCAGGCCTGCGGCGCGAGGCGATCCAGCCGGTCGGGATCGGTATCACCAAGGACGGCAAGACCGGTTTCGTCGCGCTCGGTCCGGCCAACCGCGTGGCCGTCGTCGATGCCACCACGCATGCGGTGACCAAATATCTGCTGGTCGGCCAGCGGGTCTGGCAAATGGCCTTCACCCCGGACGAGAAATATCTGCTGGTCACCAACGGCGTGTCCAACGACGTCTCTGTCATCGACGTGGCTGCGCGGAAGGTGATCAAGACCATCCAGGTCGGCGAGCTGCCCTGGGGAATAACATTTGCCGAGCCATGATGGCGACCAACGCACCCATCGCCGGCGCGATGCCACAGGACAGCCGACCCCGGCAGGGTCCTGCGGCCGTTCCTGCGCTGTCGATCGGAGGCGTCAGCCATTCCTATGGCCCAAGGCGCGCCCTGATCGATGTCCGCTTCGACGTGGCGCCGGCCAGCTTCACGGCGCTGCTCGGGCTGAACGGCGCCGGCAAGAGCACGTTGTTTGCGCTGATCACGCGGCTGTTCGGAATTCAAGCCGGACGCATCAGCATTTTCGGCCATGACATCGGCCGCGCGCCGAGCGAGGCGCTGCGGCTGCTCGGTGTGGTGTTCCAGTCCCGCACGCTCGATCTCGACCTCACGTTGACGCAGAACCTGCTCTATCACGCCGCCCTGCACGGCATCGCGAGGCGCGAGGCGCGCGTGCGCAGCGGCGAAGTGCTGGAACGGATCGGGCTTGCCGACCGCGCCGGCAGCAAGGTGCGCGACCTCTCGGGCGGCCAGATGCGGCGGCTCGAAATCGCGCGCACGCTGTTGCATCGCCCTTCGCTGCTGCTGCTGGACGAGGCGACCGTCGGCCTCGACGTCAAGGCCCGCGCCGACATCCTCAGCCATGTTCGCCGGCTGGTGACCGAGCAAGGCATCGGCGTGCTCTGGGCCACGCACCTGTTCGACGAGATCATGCCGGGCGACGACCTCGTGGTCCTCCATCAGGGGCGCGTCTTGGCACACGGCGCGGTCGAGGACATGATCGCCGCCGCCGGAGCGCGTGACATCAACTCCGCCTTCATGCGCCTGACTGGAGCCGCGGCGGAACCCGGGAGCCCGGCGCCATGAGCTCCACGATGACGCAACAAGCGCGCCGCGGCTTTTCGTTCGCCGAATACATCACCTGCCTGAACGGCATCGTGTGGCGCGAGGCGCTGCGCTTCGTGCACCAGCGCGAACGGTTCGTCTCCGCCCTCGTCCGCCCGCTGGTTTGGCTGTTCATCTTCGCCGCCGGCTTCCGCCAGGTGCTCGGCATCTCCATCATCCCGCCATACGAAACCTACATCCTCTACGAGGTCTATATCGCGCCCGGACTGATGGCGATGATCCAGCTGTTCAACGGCATGCAGTCGTCGCTCTCGATGGTCTACGACCGCGAGATGGGCAACATGCGCACCCTGCTGGTGAGCCCGCTGCCGCGCTGGTATCTCCTGTTCTGCAAGCTCGTGGCGGGAACAGCGGTCTCGCTGCTGCAGGTCTACGCCTTCCTGCTGATCGCGTGGTTCTGGGATATCGCGCCGCCGCCGATCGGCTATCTCACGGTGCTGCCGATGCTGGTGCTTTCGGGCCTGATGCTGGGCGCGCTCGGCATGCTGATTTCGTCGGGCATCAAGCAGCTCGAGAACTTTGCCGGCGTCATGAACTTCGTCATCTTCCCGATGTTCTTTGCCTCCTCGGCGCTGTATCCGCTCTGGAAGGTGCAGGAGGGCAGTCCCCTGCTCTATTATGTCTGCCAGTTCAACCCGTTCACCCATGCGGTCGAGTTGATCCGGTTCGCGCTGTACGGAAAGATCAACTGGATTTCGCTTGCTGTGGTGCTGGGCTGTACGGCCGCCTTCATGATCGGCGCAATCTACGCCTACGACCCATCGCGCGGCCTGATCCGCCGCGGGCCTGCGGGAGGCGAGACATGAGACGGCAGATCGCGATCGGCGCGCTCCTCTGGTTGGCGGCATCCGGCGAATTGGTTCTTGCCGCCGATCCGCGCTATCCGGACTGGCCATGCATCCAGGCCAAGGTGCCGGAAATCTCGCTGGCCGCCGTGTGGGCAGGTCCGCCGCTCGACGACATCAAGGACAAGTGGAAAGCCGATGCCAGGGTGAGCGCGCTGGTGCCGAAACTCGCGGCCAGGCGGACGCCGCTCGAGGACGCCCAGAAGGCGATCGCCGAATTTCTCGGAAGCTCGGCCGACAAGACCACGGCAGGCAAGCTGCTGTTCACCGGCCTGTTCGATACCCTCAACGGCCAGCGCTCGTCGGTGATGAACGGATTGGAGCGGATCACGCGAAAGCAACGCACGGCCGCGGAAAAGATCCAGGCCGATGCCGTCGCGATGCAGGCGCTGCAGGGATCATCCTCGCCGGATCAGTCCAAGATCGAGGAGCTCGGCAATCAACTGGTCTGGCAAACCCGGATTTTCGAGGAACGGCAGCGCGTGGTGAAATTCGTCTGCGAAGTACCGACCGCGATCGACCAGCGCCTGTTCGCGCTCGGCCGCGTGATCCAGCAGGAGATGGAGTAGCGAGCGGGCAGGACGGGACACCGTTTCGTCATTTGTCTCCACTCGCCTTTTCTTCACCCACCCTCGGCTCAGGCTGCGATTCCACGACCGGCAGTTTGGCGCGCTCCCAGCCTTCGGTCCCATCGGGATACCAGGCGACGTTGGAATAGCCGTAGGACAGCACGCGTTTCGCCGCGTTCCAGGACATCCAGCAATCTTCCTGGCAGTAGATCACGAGCAGCGCGGCCTTGTTGCCGCCGGACGCCCGCTCCAGCCCGCGCCGCAGATAGTCCTCGGTTGCCTCCGCCAGTTTGCCGTAGCCGGTGTCGGGGAGCCAGGCGCTGCCGGGAATGTTGAAGCGCGGCTTGTCGCGCCACACCGTTCCCGCAGGAAGATTTGCCGGCTTTGGCGCACGCGGCAGCACGTCGATGAAAACCGCCGTGCTGGCACGCCAGATCGCTTCGGCCTCCGCGGTCGCCAGCACGCGCGCGCCCTTGAGCGTTGACGGAACCGCCGCGCGATAGTCGTTGGTACGATAGCCGTCTGGCTCCAGCACCTTCTGTTGCGCGGGCGCTTCGGCCGCGAACGCAAGGATCGCAACCAACGCGCACGCGAGACTGCGCATCATGGCGACTTCGTCGCCGTCTCCGCGCCGACCGGCCGGTTATTCTCATCGAGCAAGGGAACGCCGAAGTCGAGCAGTATCTTGTTGATGGCCGGCTGGTTGTCCTGGATCAGACCGTTGAGCTGCCGTTTCCAGTTCTGATCGGCCCCGCGGACGCCCATGCCGATGCGATAGACCAGCCGCGGCCCGGTGGTTTCCTTGACGAGCGGCGTGACGTGAAGCGGCGGATTGGTCTTCCTGGCATAGAAACCAGCCAACGGTCCCCACAGGATGGCGGCGTCGATCTTTCCCGCAGTCAGGTCGTTGATCATGGTTTCTGCCGATGACTCGATGCGGGTATCGACCACCAGCGGATAGGGCCTGGCGTCCGCCATCAGCCCATTGACGGTCATATTGGTAGCGGGCGGCGTGCCGGCGACAATACCGATATGCTTGCCCTTCAAGCGGCTGTCCCCGAGCGTCACGACGTCTTCAAGGCCGCTGCCAGGCTTGGCGACCAGCGCATACGCCGTACGGTAATAGGGGTTGGTGCCCTGGACCATGTCGTCGCCTTGCGGAAATCCCATGATGACGTCGCAGCGATGTGCGGCAAGCGTCATCCGGACGAACCCTGTCGCTTGCGGATAGTACATGTAGTCTAGTTTCTTCTGCAGCTTTTCCGCAAACAGTTCGCCGAGCTTGTTCTCGAACCCCTCACCCTTGTCGTTCGAGAACGGCAGATTGTGCGGGTCGGCACATACTCTCAGCACCTTTGGATCGACGAGTTCGATCGACACGCCGGCGCCGCCACTGCTCTGCGCCCGGCAGACGCCGCCGCCGGCGAGCACTGCTGTGATCGCCATCAGCGGAAGCAGCAAGCCGCGACGCCGCGCAATATTTTTCATCGCGATCTCCTCTCGATCAACACGGCCGGTGCCAACGATTGCGCAGTGGGCGATGGCGTGCAACAGGGATAATCCTCGTGGCGGCTTCGCGTTGCTT
>DAIMKE010000223.1:0-8065 GCA_036721875.1 Bradyrhizobium sp.
GGACTATCGCGGCTGGTTCGCTGGCCGGGACGCTGACCGTGACGACGGGTGATGCCGCCGACAATGGCATCAGCATCACGACCGGTTCGGCGGCGACCTCGATCACCGCGAGCGGCGCCAGCGATGTCGTAACGGTCAACGCGGCGGCATTGGCGCAGAATACAGCGCTGACGGTTATCGGCTCGGCGGCGGAAACAGTGACGGGGCTGGTTGGGGATATCGCGGCCGGCGCGCTGACCGGTGTGCTGGCAGTGACGACGGGGGATGCCGCCGACAACACCATCTCGGTCACGACCGGCTCGGCGGCGACGTCGATAACAGGCAGCTTCAACACCGATACCGTGACCGTCAATGCCGCGGCGTTGGCCAACAATATCACGCTGACGCTGGCGGGGTCTGCGGCTGAGACAGTGACGGGGCTGATCGGGAATGTCGCGGCAGGCTCGCTGACCGGCGCGCTGACGGTGACGACGGGGAACGCCACCGACAACAACATCGCGATCACCACGGGTTCGGCGGCGACCTCGATCGCCGCCAGCGGCGCCAGCGATGTCGTGACGGTCAACGCGACGGCGCTGGCGCAGAATGCCGTGCTGGCCCTTGCCGGTTCGGCGACGGAGACCGTGACCGGGCTCGTAGGGGATATCGCGGCCGGCGCCCTGACCGGTGCGCTGACGGTGACGACGGGCAATGCGGCCGACAACGGCATCGGCATCACGACCGGCGCGGCAGCAACCTCGATCACCGCGAGTGGCACCAGCGATGTTGTGACGGTCAACGCGGCGGCACTGGCCAACAATACGGCGTTGACGCTCATTGGCTCGGCGGCGGAAGTGGTGACCGGGCTGATTGGAAACATCACGGCCGGTACTCTGACCGGCGCGCTGACGGTGACGACGGGGGACGCCACCGACGATACCATATCGATCACGACCGGCGCGGCAGCGACCTCGATCACCGCCAGCGGCGCCGGCGATGTCGTGACGGTCAACGCGACGACGCTGGCGCAGAACACGGCCCTGACGCTGGCCGGTTCGGCGGCCGGGACGGTGACTGGGCTGGTCGGCAATATCGCGGCGGGCTCCCTGACCGGTGCGCTGACGGTGACGACGGGCAATGCGGTCGACAACGGCATCAGCATCACGACCGGCTCGGCGGCGACCTCGATCACCGCGAGTGGCACCAGCGATGTTGTGACAGTGAATGCGACGGCGCTGGCGCAGAATACCGCTCTGACACTTGCCGGTTCGGCAGCCAGGACGGTGACGGGGCTGGTCGGAGACATCACGGCCGGCTCGCTGACCGGCGCACTGACGGTGACGACGGGCGATGCAACTGACGACGGCATCAGCATCGCGACCGGCTCGGCGGCGACGTCGATCACCGCGAACGGCGCCGGCGATACGGTAACGGTGAACGCAGCCGCGCTGGCCAACAACATCGCGCTGACGCTCATTGGCTCTGCAGCGGAGACGGTGAGCGGGCTGATCGGGAACATCACGGCCAGTGCCCTGACCGGCACGCTCACGGTGACCACCGGGGATGCCTCCGACAACACCATCTCGATCACCACAGGCTCGGCCGCGGCCTCGATCTCCGCCAACGGCGCCAGCGATGTCGTAACCGTGAACGCGACGGCGCTGGCGGATAACGCGACGCTGACGCTCGCGGGTTCGGCGGCACGGACGGTGACGGGGTTGCGGGGCGATCTCGCAGCAAGCGGGGTCAGCGGCGCCCTGAACGCGACGACGGTCGCGGTTGCTTCGGGGCTGTCGATTGCGACCGGCAGCGGATCGAACACGATCACGGCGAGCGCGCTGACGGCAGGGCAGACGTTGACCCTGACCGGCAGCAGCGCTGCCACGGTCACCCTGAATGCCGGCAATTTGTCGGCCGGTACCTACACCGGCAACCTCACGGTGACGGGCGGCACTGGCGCCAATACGATTACGGTGGGCAACGGCACCAACACGATCACCGGCGGCGGCGGCGCGGACGTGCTGACCGGTGGCACCGGCAGCGATACCTTCAACTTCGCTTCCGCCGTCAACCTCGCTGCCGCCACCACCATCGCCGGCGGTGCAGGTAACGACACCATTCAGATGACAGCGGCAGCGACCCTGACCGACGCCGGCTTCCTGAAGGCGAGCAGCATCGAGACGCTGCGGTTGACCGGCGCCAGCACGATCACGCTGGGGGTGAACGCGGCCAGCGCCGGCATGGCGAACGTGGTCACCGGCAATGCGGCGACCAGCATCACGAGTTCCAACGGCGTCACGCTCAACGTCAATGCGACGGCGCTGGCCAACAATATCGCGCTGACGCTGGTCGGCTCGGCGGCGAGGGTGGTGACGGGACTGATCGGGAACGTCACGGCAAGCTCCCTGACCGGCGCGCTGACCGTGACGACCGGCGATGCCACGGACAACGGCATCGCGATCACCACCGGCTCGGCCGCGACCTCGATCACCGCGAGCGGCGCCGGCGATGTCGTGACGGTGACCGCGACGGCACTGGCGCAGAACAATGCGCTGACGCTGGCCGGCTCGGCGGCCGAGACGGTAACCGGGCTGGTCGGGGACATCGCGGCCGGCTCTTTGACCGGCGCACTAACAGTGACGACGGGCAATGCGGCTGACAACGGCATCAGCATCACGACCGGATCGGCAGCAACTTCGATCACCGCGAGCGGCGCCGGCGATACAATAACGGTGAACGCAGCGGTGCTGGCCAACAACACAGCCCTGACGCTTGTCGGCTCGGCGGCGGAGGTTGTGACCGGGTTGATCGGAAACATTACGGCAGCCTCCCTGACCGGCGCGCTGACGGTGACGACGGGGGACGCCACCGACGACACCATATCCATCACGACCGGTTCGGCAGCGACCTCGATCACCGCCAGCGGCGCTAGCGATGTCGTGACGGTCAACGCGGCGGCGTTGACAGCGAATACGCTGACCCTTTCCGGATCGGCGGCTGCGGTCGTAACCTTGGGGACCGGCGGCAATCTCGCGGCAGGCACCGATACCGGCAACCTCACGGTCACCGGCGGCAGTGCGACGAACACCATTGTGACGGGTAGCGGCAATGACGTGATCAAGGGCGGCGGGGCCGCGGACTTCCTCACCGGCGGCGCAGGTGCCGACCAGTTTGTCTTCATGGCGACCTCGGATTCGACGGTAGCGAGCTTTGACACCATTACCGATTTCGTTCACGGGGGCGATATCATCGACACCTCGGCCATCACCGGTGTCACTTCGATCGGGGGCCTCATCACCGGCGGCACCCAGGTGGCTGCGCACAGCATCGTATGGATCCAGAGCGGCCTGGACACGATCGTCTATGCCAATAGTTCGGGCGCCGCTGAAAACCAGGCGGCAGCCGATATGAGGATTGTCCTGACGAATGTCGTCGCAAGCTCGCTGACAACCGCCGATTTCTTCCACTTCTAGCGGTTGTCGTACGCCGAAAATATTCCCCATATGGCTGTCGGCCCCGGCCACCATCGTTCGTCTTGAAATGGTGCGGCCCTTTGGGCTCGCGCGCGGGCAGCCGCTTTCTCGGCGGACTGCCTCCTTTTCGCCGTTGATCTCCCTGAACGATAATCGCATCCGGAGCCAGACATGCTCAAAATCACTGCCGCCATCGCCGTCGTGCTGGCGATCGCCATTGCCGCCGTTCTCATCCTCGCCGCGACCAAGCCTGACAAGCTGAAGGTGGAACGCGTGGCCACTATCAAGGCGCCGCCGGAAGCGATCTTTCCGTTGATCAACGACTTTCGCCAGTGGCGGACCTGGTCGCCCTACGAAACCAAGGATCCCGCGATGAAGCGCACCTATGGCGGCGCGGAAAGCGGCAAGGGCGCCACCTATGCCTGGGATGGCGACAAGAATGTCGGCTCCGGCCGGATGGAAATCCTCGATGCCTCGGTGCCGCAAAAGATCGTGATCAAGCTGGATTTCTTCACGCCGTTCGAGGGCCACAACACCGCGGAATTCACAATGCTGCCGCAGGGCGATGGCACCCATGTCACCTGGCTGATGCATGGTCCGGCAAACTTCATGTCCAAACTGATCCAGGTGTTCATCAACCTGGACAACATGATCGGCAAGGATTTTGAAGCCGGTCTCGTCAACCTGAAGAAGGTCGCCGAAAAATAGATCGTCACTCTATCGTGTCCCGGACGCGGCGCAGCACGCCAGTGATGCGACGCAGCGCCGGGACCCAACGGTTGGACCCGGAACAGCAGCACATCGCTAACGCGCTGCGCAGCATCCGGGGAACGCTACCGACACCGATTAACCCGAGGAGCACGCGATGCAGCTAAATCCCTATCTGTTCTACAACGGCAATTGCGAGGAAGCGCTGAAGTATTACGAGAAGGTCCTCGGTGCCAAGATCGGGGCGATGTTTCCCTACGAGGGCGGTCCGCCCGACATGCCGATTCCGCCGGAATGGAAGAAGAAGCTCATGCATGCGAGCGTCACGATCGACGGCGAGGTGCTGATGGCATCCGATGCCACTCCCGGCGACTACCATCAACCGCAGGGCTTTTCGGTGTCGCTGCAGGTCGAGGATCCCGCCGATGCCGAGCGCCGGTTCAACGCGCTGGCCGAAGGCGGCACCGTGCGGATGCCGTTCGGCGCGACTTTCTTCTCCAACGGCTTTGGCATGTGCGTCGACAAGTTCGGCATCCCCTGGATGGTGAACTGCCCGAAGGACATGTAGTTCGCGGAACTACAAGACGTCACCTACACCGCGGATAGATCGCCGCGAGTTCGCGGCCGCGCAGCAGCAGCATCCGCGAGGTCAATCCGCCGCGGCGGCTGATCCAGTCCCGCACCGGCGGCGGGTAGCTCTCCAGCACGGCGCGCGAGGCTTCCGGCTCGGCATAGGTCCGGCCGCGTCTATCGATCGACCGCGCGGCGTGAAATCCGAGCACCGCGCGGCGCGTCACGCAGATGCGCTCCTCCGGCACCGTCATCAGCACCAGCGTGCAGGCCGACAGGCATGGCCCGTCGATGACGACGCGCTCGCCGGATTCGCGGACCCGATCGAACAGGTCGAGGAACGGACCGACCTGTCCGCCGGGGCTGGCGAGGATGCGTATCTCGGCCCGTAGCGGCGTCATGGCCGCGGACAACGCGGCGGCGATAATGATTACCCGGATGGCTGCCATTCGCATCTGCGGTTTCCTCATGGGTCCCGGACTGCTCCTGCGACAGTTACGCTCACATATGTGGCAAGGTTTCGTCAGCCGTTCCGCCGCTCGCCGCGCAGCGTCGGCAGGCCGATGCCGGCGGCGTCGAAACCGCCGTCGACGGCCAGGATCTGCCCGGTGATGTAGCTCGAACGATCGCTGCACAGGAAGAAGATCGCCTCCGCCAGTTCCTCCTCAAGGCCGTAGCGGTTGAGCGGGATGGCGTCGTGATAGTCGGCGCGGATTTCCGGCGTGTGGACCTGCTTGGCCATCGCAGTCTCGACCGGGCCGGGCGCAACCGCGTTGACGCGGATGCCGAGCGAGGCCAGTTCGACCGCGAGCTGCTTGGTCAGGTGCGCCAGTCCGGCCTTGCTGGTGCCGTAGGCCGAGCGCAGCGTCGAGGCGCGCACCGCCGAGATCGAGGTGATGTTGACGATCGCGCCGCCGCCATGTTCGCGCATCAGCGGCGCGGCCGCCTTGGTGCACAAGAACGGCCCGGTGAGGTTGACCGCCAGGATGCGGGTCCAGTCTTCGTCGGAGGTTTCGAGAATTGGCGCGAACACCGCGACGCCGGCGTTGTTGATCAGCGCGTCGAGCCGGCCGAAGCGGCCGTTCATCGTCGCCATGGCATCAGCCACGGCGCTCGCGTCCGAAACGTCGCAATGCAGCGCCATCGTATTGTCGGGGTTCGCGATGCCGGCGACAGCGCCGCGCAGCAACTCACCCTCGATGTCGAGCAGCGCCACCCGCCAGCCCTCGGCGAGGAACCGCTTTGCCGTCGCAAGCCCGATGCCGCGCGCGGCGCCGGTGACGAGAGCAACTTTTTGCGGGGAGGCGGGCATGGGCGGGTCCGTTTGCGAGCGAGGAGGGTTTCCCGCTCGTATAACCCATGCGCTGTCCCGTGTCCCTGCGAGCGTGAATGGCACGACGCCGCGCGATCCACCGTGCCGCGGTGCCGCTAGCAGGCGAGTTCCGCCAAAGCGCGCGGCCGATTTCTGAACCTTGGCTTATCAGGCGATCGATGACTGATCGGTCTATCCGGCAACCATCCTTGAAATAATTTTCACCGCAATGTCGGAGCCGCAAAACCCCGCTCGTCTTTTTGATGAAGGTCGACGCTGGCCGGTTCAACGATACCCAAACGGAGTTTGACAATGCGGTTCATGGTGATTGTGAAGGCGAGCAAGGATTCGGAAGCGGGCGTGATGCCGAGCACGGAGTTGCTCACGTCAATGGGCACGTTCAACGAGGGAATGTGCAAGGCCGGCGTGATGGAGGCGGGCGAGGGCCTGCATCCGACCGCCAAGGGCGCACGGATCAGGTATGGAAGCGGGGAGGGCAGCGTCAGCCGTGGGCCGTTTGCGCTCAGCGGCGATCTCGTCGCGGGCTTCTGGCTGATCAACACCAAATCGCTGGAAGAAGCCATCGACTGGATGAAGCGCGCGCCGTTCGGCCCCGGCGACGAGATCGAGATTCGCCAGGTGTTTGCCGCCGAGGATTTCGGCGAAGCGCTCACCCCCGAGCTGCGCGAGAAGGAGGAGCGCCTGCGCGCGCAGGCCGGGAAGAAATGACGTCTGTCTCTCGTCATTCCGGGGCGATGCGAAGCATCGAACTACGGTGCGCAGTTGCGCACCTGAGAATCTCGAGATTCCGGGTCTGGTCCTTCGGACCATCCCGGAATGACGACAACTGAAACAAGGACCCCACCATGCGATTCATGATGCTGATGATCCCCCTCGGATATGAGACCGCGGCGCCCGACGTCCAGCTTGATCCCGAAAGGGTCAAGGCGATGATGAAATACAACGAGGCGCTGAAGGAAGCCGGCGTCCTGATCGCGCTCGACGGGCTGCACCCGCCATCGATGGGCGCGCGGGTTTCCTTCCCCCGGGGTAAGCCGATCGTGACCGACGGTCCCTTCACCGAGGCCAAGGAAGTGCTCGGCGGCTACTGGATGATCGACGTAAAATCGCGCGAGGAGGCGATCGCCTGGGCCAGCAAATGCCCGGCCTCCGAGAACGAGATCATCGAAATCCGCCAGGTGCAGGAGATGAGCGACTTCTCCGATGAAGTGCAGCAGGCGGCCGAGGGTTTTGCGGAACTCCAGAAGGGAAACGCGCACAGGGCGGGGTGAACGGTCTGAGCCGCTTCCCACCCTGACGGTCCGTTAACCTTCCTGAACGCGCGAAACCTGAACGCTCAAACCAAGTGACCTTTGCGGCCGGCTCATGTAAAAGCCTTTCACATGAGCTGGCGCAAGGACCAAGGCCGCGGCGAGCGCGGCTATCACCACGGCAATCTGAAAGAGGCGCTGCTGCAGGCGGCGCTTGGCCTGATCGCCGAAAAGGGCGCCGCCGGTTTCACCTTCGCCGACGCCGCGCGAATGGCCGGGGTCAGTCCCGCTGCGCCCTATCGGCATTTCCGCGACCGCGATGAATTGCTGTCCTCGATCGCCCAGCGCGGCTTCGAGCAGTTCGAGGCGCTGCTGACGAAGGCCTGGGACGACGGCCGCCCGGACACGGTCACCGCGTTCGAACGGGTGGGCAAGGCCTACCTCGCCTTCGCGCGCAACGAGCCGGCGTTCTATTCGGCGATGTTCGAATCCGGGCTTCCCGTCGACGCCAACCCGACATTGATGGCTGCAAGCGAGCGCGCGTTCGCCATCATCCGCGCGGCCGCCGAACGGCTTGCGGCGCTGGCGCCGCCCGGCATTCCCCGCCCGCCGGCGATGATGATGGCGCTGCACATCTGGTCGATGTCGCACGGCGTGGCGTCGCTGTTCGGCCGCGGCGACGCGGCGCGGCGCAAGCTGCCGATGTCGCCCGAGGAACTGCTGGAAGCCGAAGTGCTGATCTATCTGCGTGG
>DAIMKE010000224.1:0-8003 GCA_036721875.1 Bradyrhizobium sp.
GTGCTTGCCGCCCGCGCATTCGATGCAGCGTCCCTCCTGACATCCAGTCCCAACAACATCTCGGGGTCTGTCGATGTCGCAACCTTCTCAACTCGTCTCGCTCGAAGCCAAAGCCGCTCCCTTTATCCAGTTGCGTACGGAATCGCCGACCTCGTCGGAAGGCGCGCTGCCGATGCAGGTGATTCGCCGCAACGGCACGGTTTCAAAATTCGACGCCAGCAAGATTTCGGTAGCGATGACCAAGGCGTTTCTCGCTGTCGAGGGCCACACCGCGGCAGCTTCGCGCCGGGTGCACGAAGTCGTGGAGCAACTGGCGGCTGAAGTCGTCGGCGCGCTGTCGCGCCGGATCAGCGAAGGCCGCACCTTTCACATCGAAGATGTGCAGGATCAGGTCGAACTGGCCCTGATGCGCAGCGAGCACCACAAGGTGGCGCGTGCCTATGTGCTCTATCGCGAGGAACGGACCCGGCAGCGCGCCGAGCAGGAGGCCGCCAAATCCGCCAGGCCATCGTCCGGTCCGATGCTGCACGTGACGCTGGCGAACGGCACGAAAGCGCCGCTCGATACCGCACGGCTCGTATCCATCGTCAACGAAGCCTGCGCCGGCCTCGAGGGCGTCGAGGCGACGCCGGTGCTCGCGGAAACCCAGCGTAATCTCTATGACGGCATCAGCGAGGACGAACTAGCCCTCGCGTCGGTGATGGCGGCGCGTACGCTGGTCGAACTGGAGCCCAATTACGCCTATGTCAGCGCGCGGCTATTGCTCGACAAGCTGCGCACCGAGGTGCTGTCATTCGTGCTTGATACACCGACCCGCGCTTCGCAGGCCGACATGGCCGTGCGGTACGCCGAATATTTCCCGGCCTATGTCAAGACCGGCATCAAGGCCGAATTGCTCGATCCCGATCTGGCGCGCTTCGATCTGAAGAAACTCGCGGCGGCGCTGAAGCCGGAGCGCGATCTGGCGTTTCAATTCCTGGGCCTGCAAACGCTGTACGACCGCTACTTCCTTCACGAGGGCGGCAACCGCATCGAACTGCCGCAGGCATTCTTCATGCGCGTCGCCATGGGACTGGCGCTGCGCGAGATCGACCGCGAGGCGCGCGCCATCGAGTTCTACGATCTGCTGTCGTCGTTCGACTTCATGGCCTCGACGCCGACGCTGTTCAACTCGGGAACGCTGCGGCCGCAATTGTCGTCGTGCTTCCTCACCACGATCGCCGACGATCTCGATGGGATATTCAAGTCGGTCAAGGACAACGCGCTGCTGGCGAAATATTCCGGCGGGCTCGGCAACGACTGGACCCGCGTGCGCGGGCTCGGCGCCTACATCAAGGGTACCAACGGCGAAAGCCAGGGCGTGGTGCCGTTCCTCAAAGTCGCCAACGATACCGCGATCGCGGTCAACCAGGGCGGCAAACGCAAGGGCGCGGTCTGCGCCTATCTGGAGACCTGGCATATCGACATCGAGGAATTCCTCGACCTGCGCAAGAACACCGGCGACGACCGCCGCCGCACCCACGACATGAACACCGCGAACTGGGTGCCTGACCTTTTCATGCAGCGCGTCGAGGCTGACGGCGAATGGACCTTGTTCTCACCGGACGAGACGCATGATCTGCACGATCTCTATGGCCAGCCGTTCGCCGAGCGTTACGCGGCCTATGAAGCCAAGGCGGCGCGCGGCGAAATTCGCGTGTTCAAGCAGGTCCGCGCCACGGACCTCTGGCGCAAGATGCTGACCATGCTGTTCGAGACCGGGCATCCCTGGATCACGTTCAAGGACCCCTGTAATCTGCGTTCGCCGCAGCGCCATGCCGGCGTCATTCATTCCTCGAATCTCTGCACCGAGATCACGCTCAACACGTCCGACGACGAGACCGCGGTCTGCAATCTCGGTTCGATCAACCTGCTCAACCACATCCATGACGGCCGGCTGAACGACGCGCGGCTGAAGCGCACCGTGACGATTGCGATGCGAATGCTGGACAACGTCATCGACATCAATTTCTACACGATCCCGGAAGCGCGCCGCTCGAACCTGCGGCACCGGCCGGTCGGCCTTGGCCTGATGGGATTCCAGGACGCGCTGCAGGCGATGCGGATCGCGATGGCCTCCGATGCGGCCGTGGCCTTCGCCGACACCAGCATGGAGGCGATCTCGTACTACGCGATCTCGGCCTCCGTCGATCTTGCGGACGAGCGGGGGCGCTATCCCTCGTTCGACGGCTCGCTGTGGAGCCAGGGTATCCTGCCGATCGATTCGATCGAATTGCTGGCGGATGCGCGCGGCGCTGTCGCAATGGACCGCAGCACGACGCTCGATTGGGACGCGCTTCGTGCGCGCGTCAAATCGGGTGGCATGCGCAACTCGAACGTGATGGCGATCGCGCCGACGGCGACGATCTCCAACATCTGCGGTGTCGCGCAGTCGATCGAGCCCGCCTACCAGAACCTCTACGTCAAATCGAACATGTCCGGCGACTTCACCGTCGTGAACGAGTTCCTGGTGCGTGACCTCAAGGCGCGCGGGCTGTGGGACGAGGTGATGGTCAACGACCTCAAATATTTCGACGGCAGTCTCGGTTCGATCGATCGCATTCCCGACGATCTCAAGGCGATCTATGCCACCGCCTTCGAGATCGACAGCGCCTGGCTGATCGAGGCGGCCTCGCGGCGGCAGAAATGGATCGACCAGTCGCAGTCGCTCAATCTCTATATCGCCAACCCCTCCGGCAAGAAGCTCGATTCGCTCTATCGCCTGGCATGGGCGCGCGGTCTCAAGACGACCTATTACCTGCGCTCGCGCAGCGCCACGCATGTCGAGAAGTCCACGCTGCGGGGCACCGACGGCAAGCTCAACAGTGTCGCGTCCGTGACGATGATGTCGCCAGCCCCCATCATCGTCGCGCCGGCTGCCACCGCGCCGGATCTGTCCGGCTCGGTGGCCTGCTCGATCGATAATCCCGAGTGCGAAGCCTGCCAGTAAGCAGCAAAGAGAGAAAGGAAACGACAATGCTCGACTGGTCTGAACCGACGGCATCCAGACATCAGGCAGTTCCGCCATTCCCGGCGCAAGCGATTGCCGGGGCCGATCAAACCGGTCTCGGCACGATCGATCGCCACGGCGGCCGGGTGTCCGTCGACGACAAGCGGATGATCAATTGCCGCGCCGACGTCAATCAATTGCTGCCGCTGAAATACAAATGGGCGTGGGAGAAATATCTCGCGGGCTGCAACAATCACTGGATGCCGACCGAAGTCTCGATGCAGGCCGATATCGCGCTGTGGAAATCGCGCGATGGCCTGACCGAGGACGAGCGCCGCGCCATCAAGCGCAATCTCGGATTCTTCGCGGCCTCCGAAAGCCTCGTCGCCAACAACATCGTGCTCGCGATCTACCGCCATCTCACCAACCCGGAATGCCGGCAGTATCTGCTGCGGCAGTCGTTTGAGGAGGCGGTTCACACCCACACCTTCCAGTACATCGTCGAGAGCCTCGGGCTCGACGAAGGCGAACTGTTCAACATGTACCGCGAGGTGCCGTCGATTACCGACAAGGCCGCATGGGCGCTGAAACACACCCAGCATCTCGACGATCCCGGCTTCAAGACCGGCACGCCGGAGGCCGATCAGGCGTTCCTGCGCGATCTCGTCGCCTTCTACGTCATTTTCGAGGGCATGTGGTTCTATACGGGGTTCGCGCAGATCCTTTCGCTCGGCCGCCGCAACAAGATGGTCGGCATTGCCGAGCAGTATCAGTACATCCTGCGCGATGAATCGATTCACCTGAACTTCGGCATCGACGTCATCAACCAGATCAAGATCGAGAATCCGCATCTGTGGACCAGGGCGTTCCAGGAGGAAGTCCGCGGAATGGTCCGCGCTGCGGCCGAACTGGAGGCGGCCTATGGCCGGGACACCATGCCGCGCGGCTTTCTCGGGCTGAACGCGGCGCTGTGCGAGACCTACATGCACTTCATCGCCAACCGCCGCTGTGCGCAGCTTGGGCTACCACGCGTATTCGACGAAGCCGAAAACCCGTTCCCCTGGATGTCGGAGGCGATGGACCTGAAGAAGGAGAAGAACTTCTTTGAGACGCGGGTGATCGAGTATCAGAACGGCGGTGCGTTGAACTGGGAGTAGGGGTAAATGCGTCGTCCCTTTCGTTCGCAGGGACGACGCAGAATCCCGCCGTTGGTGCGCAGAAACTTAAGATTTCTTCAACGCTGGCCGGCCTATTGCTTTGGAGCGTGTGCCTTTGGACAGGAGGCGCTCCGAGCAAGGAATCCCGCATGGCCGTCTTGCCCTCCACCCCCGTAATCGCGCAGGCGCAGCCAGCGATTCCCGCGTGGCTGCTCCGGGTGTGCTTTGCGCTGTGCGTGGTGAACGTGACGCTTGGCGTGGTCGCGTATTTCTCGCACTGGTGGATCTACGATTCCAACGGCCTCGGCATCCCCACCGATTTCATCAACGTCTGGGCAGCCGGACGTCTGGTGCTCGATGGCCTCCCGGCACAAGCCTATGACTGGGACATCCAGAAGCAGGTCGAGGTCGCCAAGCTCGGCCAGGATTTCGTCGGCTACTTTGCCTGGCACTATCCACCGCCGTTCCTGTTCGTTGCCGCCGTGCTGGCGCAGTTGCCCTATTCGGTGGGCTATCTCGGCTGGGTTCTGGTCAGCCTCATCCCTTATCTTGTCGTGGTGCGCGCGATCGTCGGCCACAATCTCGGCATTCTGCTCGCGCTCGCCGCGCCGATGGCGTTCATCAATGCGCTGGTCGGACAGAACGGCTTCCTCACCGCGGCGCTGATCGGTGGTGCACTCTATCTGATACCGGTTCGCCCGGTGCTTGCCGGCATCTGTCTCGGGCTGTTGACGTACAAGCCGCAATACGGGCTGCTGTTTCCGATCGTGCTGATCGCGGCCGGGCATTGGCGCGTATTCATCAGCGCCGCCGTGACGGGAATCGCGATGTTCTTCGTTTCCTGGCTCGCCTTCGGCACCGAGAGCTGGCTGGCGTTCTTTCAATGGATGCCGAGATTCTCGCAAGCCTTCCTGACCGAAGGCAAGGCGACATGGTGGAAGCTGCAGAGCCTCTTCTCGCTGGTGCGCTATTTCGGCGGCACCGAGCAACTGGCCTGGGCGTTCCAGTGGGTGCTCACCGCCTCGGTGGCGGTGGTGCTGGCGCTGATGTGGCGAAGTCGCATGCAGTACACTTTGAAGGCTGCAGCACTTGCCGCGGGGACATTGCTGACCACGCCCTATCTCTTCATGTACGACATGATGGTGCTCGTCATTGCCGTCGCCTTCCTGGTTCGCATCGGATTGAAGTCCGGCTTTCGCGGCTACGAGCTCCCGGCGCTTGGCGCCGCGCTCGTTCTCATCGGCACTTACATATTCACGGCCACGCCGACGGGGCTGGGCGCGACGTTGATCGTCTCGGTCCTCATCCTTGGCCGCGCCGGTTCGTGGTGGCGGCGCGAGCCGGTGCCAGCCCTGGTTGCGGTCCGCGTCTAAGCAGCCCTCGGAGCCATCCGGGGCGGCAGCCGTTGTCCTTGCGGCCGCTTTCATCATGCGCCGTTCATAAAACTTTCTTGTCTTCTGGCGTGAATAGTTGTTCACTTCTTCAAAGCGAAGTGTTCTTTTCGCTCAATATGTTGAAGTCGTGTGCGTTCTGACAGTCCTGCGGGGCCTGAGGGGCGCGCCAGGGGACGGAATACGCGCCATGGTGTATCGGCGAACCCATCAGGTGGTGAAGCGGCTGGCGGCACGTCGCAGTGCCATTCTGGCGGCGGCGCGGGACGCTGCGGCTGATGGCGGCATGGCCGCGGTGCAGATTGCACCGGTTTCGGTCCGAGCCAATGTCGCGGCTGGTACCGTCTATCGCTACTTCCCCTCCAAGGCCGACCTGATCTCCGAACTGATTGCGGATGTCTCGCGCGACGAACTGGCCGCGATCCGCCGCGCCGCGGATGCTGCACCCGGGCCGTCCTCGGCGCTCGCCGCCGCCGTCACCACCGTGGCCGTGCACGTGCTGTCGCAGCGCAAGCTTGCCTGGGGTATCCTGGCCGAACCTGTCGACGTCGATGTGTCGGCCTCGCGGCTCGCCAGCCGTCGCGAAATCTCCCGCGAGATCGCCGCCCGAATCGATGCGGCGGTCCGCGCCGGCCATCTCCCGCCGCAGGATACGGCGCTCGCGGCCACCGCACTGCTCGGTGCCTTGCATGAAGCGCTGGTCGGCCCTTTGGCGCCGGAGAATCTGGACGATCCCGGCCGGCTGCGCGACGCCGTGCAAACCGTCACGCTGCTGGCACTGCGCGCCGTCGGCGTCATGGACGCCCGGGCCCGCGGCCTCGTGGTGCAGGCGGTGCTGCCGGCGAAGACGCTGGTAGGCGCGTAGCAACAAGCGACACGTCTTCGCCGCAACCAATTGTCACGCTGCTGCTTTATCAACGGTTCAACCCGTGATGAGGAGCATGCGATGACGACGACATCAGGATCCGCCAAATGGCAGGGCGGCATCAAGGACGGCAAGGGCGCGATCTCGACCAAGAGCGGCGCACTCAATGATTATCCTTACGGCTTCTCCAGCCGCTTCGAAGGCAAGCCCGGCTCCAATCCGGAGGAACTGATCGGCGCCGCGCATGCCGCCTGCTTCACCATGGCGCTGTCGCTGATCCTTGGCGAAGCCAAGCTCACCGCCGAACACATGGAGACCAGGGCCGACGTCACGCTGGAAAAGCAGGGCGACGGTTTTGCCATCACATCGGTGCATCTGACGCTGAATGCGAAGATTCCCGGCGCGGATGATGCGAAATTCCAGGAGCTGGCAGGCAAGGCCAAGGCCGGCTGCCCGGTGTCAAAGCTCCTGAACACGAAAATCACGCTGGACGCGATACTGCAAAGCTGAGTGCCGATCCAGTCGCGACGAGATTCCCCGATGCGCAATTGCGCATCTGAGGGTCGCGCTGAAGCGCGCCCCGGAATGACGATGCGTCTTACATCTCCGCGTCGCTGCTGGAGCCGACGGAGGCGATGCGCACCATATTGGTGGTGCCCGGGATACCGAGCGGCACGCCGGCGACGATGATCACGCGCTGGCCCGCCTTGGCGAAGCCGTCGCGGAACGCAATCGAGCCGGCGCGATCGACCATGTCGTCCTGGTCGTGGGCGTCTTCCGCGACCACGCAGTGCACGCCCCACACGACGGATAATTTGCGCCCCGTTACCATGTTCGGCGTGATCGCGACCACCGGCAGCTTCGGCCGCTCGCGCGCGACGCGGATGGCGGTGGAGCCCGACGAGGTCCAGCAGATGATGGCCGCCAGTTCCAGCGTTTCGGCGATCTGCCGCGCCGCGTCCGCGATGGCGTCGCCGACCGTGTTTTCCGGTTCGGGCCGCTGCGCCGTCAGCACCGAGCGATAGGTAGGGTCGCGCTCCACTTCCTCGCCGATGCGATTCATGGTGGATACCGCTTCGACCGGGAATTTTCCGGCGGCAGACTCCGCCGACAGCATGATGGCGTCGGCGCCCTCGTAGACTGCCGTTGCGACGTCGGAGACTTCGGCGCGGGTCGGCACCGGCGACTGGATCATCGATTCCAGCATCTGCGTGGCGACCACCACCGGCTTGCCGGCGCGGCGCGCCATTCGCGTCATTTGCTTTTGGAGACTCGGCACCCGCTCCAGCGGCAGTTCGACGCCAAGATCGCCGCGCGCCACCATCAGCGCATCGGACGCCTCGATGATCTCGGCGAGCCGGTCGATTGCCTGCGGCTTTTCGATCTTGGCCATCACTGCGGCGCGGCCGCGGATCATCCGCTTGGCTTCGACGACGTCCTCGGCGCGCTGTACGAACGAGAGTGCGATCCAGTCGACACCGGTCACGAGGGCCGCTTCGAGATCGGCGCGATCCTTCGGCGTCATCGCCGAGACCGGCAGGTCGGTATCGGGCAGGCTGACGCCCTTGCGGTCGGACATTTTCCCGCCGGTCACAACCCGC
>DAIMKE010000225.1:0-7933 GCA_036721875.1 Bradyrhizobium sp.
GATCTATTTGCTGACCTACCCGCTGACATCGACCGCGCCGGCCGCCGCCGAGTTCACCACGCCATTGCGACCGCTTTCCGACGTCATTCGCATGATCGGGTGGGTGCTGCCCGGGGCGGCGGCACGCTGGACCAATGCCTATGCCAGGGAGCCGCTGTGGTTCTTGCTGTGCGCCGGGCTCGTCGGACTGTTGCTGTGGTTGAGCGCCAGCCTCAAGGACCGGATCACCGACCAGATGCGTCTTGCGTGGCGGGTGAGCCTGGCAAAAATCGACCTGAACCGGGGAAAGCCCAGGAGTCGCGACGGCAGGAGCGCAGCGTTGATTGCGGTCTCTGTCGCCCTCGCATTGATCGCGCTCTACCCGGTGCCGGGGTGGGCTGGCTACGCCTTGCCGAAGGCGTCCGGCTCGCTGCAGATCTTCATCGAGCGCATTACGCATCCCTATTTCCAGTGGTTTGCCTTTGCCATCCTGGTCACGATGTGGCTGCCCGGCGGCACCATCGCCCGCTTCAGGCTGGCGGACGCCTACCGGCAATTCATCACCAGCATCAAACTCAAGGTGGCGCCGGCTTTTTTCGCGCTCGCCTTCCTCGTCGGCGGCTTTGGGTTCGCCAGCCACTATCTGTTCAATTTTCGCGACAGCTTTGGCCACTTCTGCCAGCCCGTGGAAAGGCCGGTCGCGCTGGGGGTCTGCGACCCCGACGACATGAAGCTGTGCAAGCGGGCTTCCGACGGCAGCATCCCGAGCACCTGTACGTCCAGGGCGTGCCGCGGGGTCCCCCTTGAATTCGACACCGCCAGCCTCTGCACACCGGCCGGCGTCATGCTCGACCGGCGCGGGAATTACCGGTTCGTCCTCGAGCAGAATGGCGAATGGTCGTTTCTCGGCGCGCCATCCGGACCGGGAGGAATGCCGCTCCGGAATTTCCTTCCGCAATGGAACGACGACATGCCGAACACGGCTGCAGCGCTCGGGCGCTTCGTCCTGCTAGCGGCGGCCTATCCAGCCAAGCGAACGCTGGATCGCCCCTTTGGCCGCGTCATCGTTCGTTACGGCGAGACCGGCAACGAGGAGAACTTCATCGACGGCGAACCGCAGCCCGACGGCCGCCTCGACGAAACCTTCAGGGCCACCCGCAACGGGCAGATGTTCGTCTACCTGAACCAGCCAGTCAGCGGTGTCTTTCCGAACCTGTTTCGCAACGTGAACTCGGGCAAAGCCAGGGTCTGGGTCTATCGGATTCCGAGGTGAGCGCCGACGATCATGCGGCCGTCCCAAGTCGCAGATACAAACGACGAGGCCGCCAAAAGGCGGCCTGTCGATTGGATCCAGCGCATTGCCATTTGGGAAAATCTGGAGCGGGCGAAGGGGCTCGAACCCTCGACCCCGACCTTGGCAAGGTCGTGCTCTACCACTGAGCTACACCCGCATCCGAGATGGCGGCGATCGCTCGCCGTCAACGGCAGACCTATGCCAAATGCGGACCGTGAATGCAACAGTCCGCTGACAAGTTCGGACGCATCCGGAAAATCCGGTTTCATCGATAAATGGACCCGAATCGCTCCGAAACAACGGCGAAACCGGGTTCCCGCGGCCAGCATCGGGAACCCGGGGTCTGCGGCCCGCGGTCGGGGCCCGATTCGAGCCTGCGCGTGAGCGGCCCGAACCGTCGCGGTTATTCGCCGCAGCGGCCACCCCGCAGCTGAGCCTGCCTTTAGCCGCGCGCCAGTTGCCGCTACCTTCCCGGACGGCCCGCGGAAGCGGCCGGACACATTGAATTTTGCGGCGAAACCGCCATCTAGCGAGCGAGAACTTGGCGCTGGACCGTGCTAGAAGCGGGCCGCAGCAGACATCAGACGAGGAACACCGTGACCATAGTTGAGCAGGGCGGCGGCCCGGCGCCGCAGGCAGCACCCGATCTGATCAAGGAGACGACCACCCAGACCTTCGTCAAGGACGTCATCGAGGAATCGAAGCGCCAGCCGGTGCTGATCGACTTCTGGGCGCCCTGGTGCGGCCCCTGCCGTCAGTTGACGCCGGTGCTGGAAAAGGCGGTTCGCGCCGCCAAGGGCAAGGTCAAGCTGGTCAAGATGAACATCGACGAGCATCCGGCCATTCCGGGCCAGATGGGCATTCAGTCGATCCCGGCCGTGATCGCCTTCGTCGGCGGCCAGCCCGCCGACGGTTTCATGGGCGCGGTGCCGGAGAGCCAGGTCAACGCCTTCATCGACAAGCTCACCAAGGGCATGACCGCGCCGGGCGAGCCGAACATCGCGGAGATCCTCCAGGAAGCCGAGGCCGTACTGGCGGAAGGCGATGCAGCGGCCGCCGCGCAGATCTATGCCGAGGTGCTGGGCTTCGACGCCACCAATATTGCCGCCCTTGCCGGGCTGGCGAAATGCTACGTGGCGACGGGCGCGATCGAGCAGGCCAAGCAGACGCTTGGGATGGTGCCGGAATCGAAGCGCAATGATGCCGCCGTCAAGGCGGTACAGGCCTCGATCGACCTTGCCGAGCAGGCCCAGGCGGTCGGGCCGGTGGCCGAGCTCGAGCAGAAGGTCGCGGCAAACCCGCTCGACCATCAGGCCCGCTTCGATCTCGCGACCGCGCTCAACGCGCAGGGCAACCGCGCGGAGGCGACCAATCAACTGCTCGAAATCGTCAAGCGCGATCGCAAGTGGAACGACGACGGCGCACGCAGGCAACTGGTGCAATTCTTCGAAGCGTGGGGCGGCGCCGACGAGGCCACCGTCGACGGGCGCAAACGGTTGTCGACGATACTTTTCTCGTAACCAGCATCGGGATCGCAGATGCCGATCAATGCCGAATATCGCGGACCCGGCGAGCTTCCCGAGATCATCCCGGTGTTTCCGCTGCCCGGCGCCCTGCTGCTGCCGCGCGGCCAGATGCCGCTCAATATTTTCGAGCCGCGCTATCTGGCGATGGTCGACGACGCGCTGCGCGACGGACACCGGCTGATCGGGATGATCCAGCCGGATATCGCCCACTCCAGGGACGAAGCGAGACCGACGCTGTTTCGCGTCGGCTGCGTCGGCCGCATCACCCAGCTCGCCGAATCCGGGGATGGCCGCTACATCCTCGAACTGACCGGCGTCGCGCGTTTCAAGGTGATCGAGGAAGTCACCGCACTGACCGCGTACCGCCAGTGCAAGGTGGATTTCTTTTCCTATGCCGACGATTTCGTCGCGCGCAAGGGCGAAGAGGCAGTGGACCGCGCGGCATTGCTCGACGTGCTGACGGATTTTCTCGAAGCCAACAATCTCAAGGTGGATTGGGAAGGCATCGAGAGCGCGCCGAACGAGGCGCTGGTCAATGCGCTCGCGATGATGTCGCCCTATGGGCCGGCGGAAAAGCAGGCCATGCTGGAAGCGCCCGATCTCAAGACCCGCGCCGAGATCCTGGTCGCGGTGACCGAGATGGATCTCGCCAAGAAGAGCACCAGCGGCGACACGGGCTTGCAGTAGCGCGAGCCCTATTCCGGCAGCCCTGCCCTGCGTAAACCGTCCGCAAACGTCGCGAGATCTTCCGCGCGGCGGATCGGAAGCCAATCCCCGAGATTGGAGATCCGCAGCGAAGGATTGAGCTCGCGCAACTGAGCCATTGCTCTCCTGCCCTCTTCCGGCCGGCCCGCCAGCGTGTGACTGGCCGCCGCGACGCCGGTCGCAAGCAGAAAACCTGGCAGATTGCTCGATGCCTTGTCCGCCAGCGATGCCGCCGTCTCAAAACGTCCGGCGAACAGATGCGCCGCGGCCATTCCGGCCTGCATGCGATAGGTCTCCGGATCGAGCGGACTCAAGCGCATCGCCCGCGCAAAGTGCTCGATGGCGCCGTCGGGTTCGCCGTGCCAGATCCGCAGAAAGCCACCGAGGAACCATGCGGCCGCCAGGTTGGGATTGAGCATCACGGCCCGGTCGTGCAAGGCGATGCCGACATCGAGCTCACCGGTGAAGTGCGCCAGCGCATGGCCGCCGCGCGCAAGCGCGACCGCATCGTCGCGCCCGAGTTCGACCGCCCGGCGAGCCAGGCGTGCGCCCTCGGCCGTTTCCTGCTCTGGGTCGGTGCTCCAGCCATTTACCCTGCGCCAGAAACGGCACCATGCGGCTGCCCCGTAGGCCGAGGCGAAATCCGCATCCAGCTCGATCGCTTTCTCGAACAGGCGCAGCGCCTCGCCGATGACCTCCCGTGTTCCCCGATGCAGGTCCGCCATTCCGCGCAGGTAATAATCGTAGGCGCCGAGATTCTCCGTCGGCTTGCGCTTGGCGCGCTCGATCTCGGCGCGTTCCAGCTCAGGCGCGATCGCGCCGACGACGCTGGTGGCGATCTGGTCCTGCAGTTCGAAGATGTCATCGAGGTTGCCTTCGAAGCGCTCCGCCCACAGATGCGTTCCGGCTGACGCATCGATCAGCTGGCCGGTGATGCGCACCCGGTTCGCGGCCTTGCGCACGCTGCCTTCCAGCACGTAGCGCACGCCGAGCTCGCGGCTGATCTGCTTCACGTCCACGGCGCGGCCCTTGTAGGTGAAGCTCGAATTGCGCGCGATCACGAACAGCCAGCGGATCCGCGACAGCGCGGTGATGATGTCCTCCACCACGCCGTCGGCGAAATATTCCTGCTCGGCGTCGCCGCTCAGGTTCTGGAACGCGAGGACGGCGATCGACGGCTTGTCGGGAAGGGCGTGCGAAGGTGCGGCAGATTCATCCGGTGTGGCGACATCCACCTTTGGTGATTGGAAGCTATCCTGCTTACCGGCCTGCCTGACTTCACCGACGAACCGGAATCCCTTGCGGGCGACGGTACGGACCAGGCGCTGGTCCCCGCCATTGTCGCCGATCGCCTTGCGGACCGCATTGATATGACTGGTCAGCGTCGACTCGGAAACGATCCGTCCGTGCCATACCGCATCGAGCAGATTGTCCTTGCTGACGACGTGCTCGCGGTTCTGGACCAGATGGACGAGCAAGTCGAAGACCTGCGGCCCGATGGCGATGGGCCGCGCCCCCCGGGTGAGTTCCCGCCGGTCAAGGTCGAGCAAATAATCCTCAAACAAGAACTGCACGGCGGCACTCCATCACCGCTGGCGCGGGCGCCGGGGCGGACGGGCTGAGACGGTGCTTTCCGGGCAAGTCCTTGATAGCACGGCATTCCCCGGCGGCCAGCGCCTGCCGCGCGAACTTTTTATGAAGTGGCGGCCTGTGGGGGCGCCGGCCGCTTTGGACCGATAACCAAGGCAAATCCAAGCGTCGTCCAATGCAGCTGCAAGGCTTTCTGGCCCGCCAGCAGGCATCGTCCGGGTATCGCAGAGGCCCGTTGGCGGGCCTCCACAGGAGAGCGGACATGAAAATCGTCGTTATCGGAGGCAGCGGCCTCATCGGAACAAAACTGGGCGCGATCCTCAGGAAGCAAGGCCACGACGTTGTCGCGGCGTCACCGAGCACCGGCGTCAACACCATCACGCGCGAGGGGCTGGCCGAGGCGCTTTCCGGCGCGCAGGTGGTCGTCGACGTCGTGAACGCACCGTCGTGGGAGCCCAGGGCGGTGCTGGAATTCTTCGAGACTTCCAGCCGCAATGTTCTTGCGGCGGAGAAGGCTGCGGGCATCGCGCATCATATCGCGCTGTCGGTCGTCGGCACCGAGCGCCTGCTCGAAAGCGGCTATTTCCCCGCCAAGCTGGCGCAGGAGAAGCTGATCAAGGAATCCGGCGTTCCCTATACGATCCTGCGCGCCACGCAATTCTTCGAGTTCGTGGGCGGCATCGTCGAGTCCGGCACCGACGGCGACACGATCAGGATGTCGCCGGCGCTGTTCCAGCCTATCGCCGCAGACGACGTCGCCGCCGCGCTGGCCGATGTTGCCGCAGCCCCGCCGGTCAATGGCACGATCGAGGTCGCGGGGCCGGAGCCTATCCCGCTCGACAAGATCGCCCGGCAGTTCCTCGCCGCGAAGGGCGACCGCCGCGAGGTAATCGCTGACGTTCACGCCCGCTACTTCGGCGCCGCGATCGACGATCGATCGCTGACACCCGGCGCGAACCCGCGCCTCGGGCGGATCCGTTTCGAGGCCTGGCTCAACCAGTGATTCCCTCGCGAACAATTCGGTCGGGCCTAGTGGCCCGACCGGTTGCCATAGCGTTTTCAAGCGAAGTGGATATCGGCTCGCGTGAAGAAAACGCGTCAGAACGAAAACCTAGGCCGCACGGACCGTTGCGAGAAACCGTCCGACCTCCGTTTTGAGCCTGTTGCTGTCGCCGGACAACATTTGCGCCGCCGACAGTACCTGGGAGGACGCCGATCCGGTCTCGCTGGCGCCACGCTGGACGTCTGTGATGTTGGACGATACCTGCTGGGTACCCTGCGCGGCCTGTTGCACGTTGCGGGAGATTTCCTGGGTCGCCGCGCCCTGCTCTTCTACCGCAGCCGCAATCGTCGAGGAAATCTCGGACAGCTTTTCGATCGTGCCGCTGATCTCCCTGATTGCCCCCACCGACTCCTGCGTCGCCGCCTGGATGCTGGCAATCTGCTGGCCGATTTCACCCGTCGCCTTCGCGGTCTGCTCGGCGAGCGCCTTCACTTCGGAAGCGACCACCGCAAAGCCTCGTCCGGCTTCACCGGCGCGGGCGGCCTCGATGGTGGCGTTCAGTGCGAGCAGGTTGGTCTGCCCCGCGATGGTGTTGATCAGTTCGACGACATCGCCGATGCGCGCCGCCGCCTTCGACAGTTCGGCGACACGATCGTTGGTGTTGCGGGCCTGATCGACGGCATCGTTGGCCATCCGTGCGGATTCCTGCACCTGGCGGCTGATCTCGTTGACCGACGAGGAGAGCTCCTCGGTCGCGGATGCCACCGACTGCACGTTGGTGGACGCTTCTTCCGAAGCGGCTGCGACCATCGTCGTCAGTTCCTGCGACCGCTCGGCGGTCGTGGTCAGCGTCGAAGCCGAGGCCTCGAGTTCGGTGGAAGCCGACGATACGGTCTCGACGATCTCGCCGACGGCGGATTCGAAGCTGTCCGCCAGCTTGATCATGTCGGCCTTCCGCTGCTGGGCCGCGATCTGATCCTGCTGGGCCTTGGCTTCCGCTTCCGCGCGGGCCCTCTGCTCGGCCTTGACCTTGAAGGTCTCGACCGCCTGCGCCATGTCGCCGACCTCGTCGCCCCGGCCGAGACCGGGCAAGACGACATCGAAGTTGCCGTCCGCCAGCTCCCGCATTCCGCCGCACAGGCCGATCACGGGCCTGGAAATCGCGCGCCCAATGAGCCATGCCAGCACCATTCCGAGAACCAGGCTGCCGACCGCAACCCAGACAATCATCGTATTGGCCCAGGCGATCAGGCTGGTCACTTCATGTTCGATCTTGTGTTCTTCGGCGGTCACGGCCTCCTTGAATGCCGCGGCCTCGGCGGCGATCGCCCGCGCCGCCTTGCGCATCTCGCCATGCATGAGCGTGGAAATCTCTTTCGAATCGTGCATGGACCTAACGAAGGCATCATGGAATTTGTCGGCGTTGGCCTTGATAGTGTCGAACTGCTTGCGCACGTCCGGATTGACGATCTGCGCCTCAAATGAAGCCAGCACCCGCTTGAGATCCGCGAACGCGGATTCGGCAGCCTTGACGAAAGCCTCGTCATGCCGGGCAAGCGCCCTGTCGGAATTCAGGCGGACCTGCATGACCAGCTTGATGGCTTCGCCGGCGAGTATCACGGTATTGCTGTTTCCGGCCTGCACTGCCGCGTTCTTCTGCAGTCCATCCAGATCGAGGCGCAGCTTCTGGCCGACGGGATCGAGCACTTCCTTGACCAGCTTTGCCTGTTCACGCTGCATCGGCACGACCTTGTCGAAATCCTTCGAATAGACGTCGAACTGATCGGCGATAGACTTCACCTTCGCAAGACGCTCGGGGTCCTTGACGGATTTCAG
>DAIMKE010000226.1:0-7928 GCA_036721875.1 Bradyrhizobium sp.
CCGCTCATGATCGTGGTCGCAAGGATGTTAACTTGCGAGAGGCCGCCCCGTATTCGCGTAAAGCCGACGACAACGGCTGCAAAGTCAACCAGCCGCCGGGCCATGCCGCCCTCGGCCATGATGGCGCCCGCCAGCACGAAGAACGGGATGGTCAGCATCGAGACCTTGCCGACGCCGCTGGCAAATTGCTGCATCACCGCGCCGACCGGCAAGTCGATCCAGAGTGCGCCAACGAGGGCGGACAGCGCCAGCGCATAGGCGATCGGCATGCCGATCGCGAAGAACAAACACATGCTGAGGAGGAGGACGGCGATATCCATGGTAGTCACTCGACCGGTACATGCGCGTCGGCGCCGTCACGGGGCGGCGGCCCGATGGTCAGGCGTTCTATGACGAACAGGAGCATCATGGCGCCGCTGACGACGATCGGCAGATAGGTAATTCCGACCGACAGCCATGGGAATTCATCTACCGAATTGCCCCAGGTAGTCTGGACCAGCTTCAATCCCCACACGACCATGAAAACCGCAATCACGCCCATCAGCAGCTCGCTCAGGAACAGCGCGGCGCGGCGCAGCAGCGGCGGCAGCAGATCCGTGCCGACCGTCATGCTCATGTGGATGCGCTGGCGATAGCAGTTGGCGGAGCCGATGAAGGTGATGCCGACCGTCAGCAGCACGGCCATCGGCTCTGGCCACGACGATGCGCTATTCAGGACATATCGGGTGTAGACGGCCCACGGGATGACGGCGGAAACCAGGACGAGCGCCACGCAGGCAACCGCTGCGCCGCTCCAGTAAACCACGTCGACCAAACGCCGGAAAATCCCAGCCTCGGAATCGGACATTTTGACCTCGGAAAGCTTCATTGCGCCGCTCAGGGGAATGGCCGGAGTCGAATTCGTCCGGCCACTGGTCGACGGCGCGATCCTAGTTGACCGCTTCGATGCGCTTGACCATGGCCGCGTACTTGGCGCCGTACTTGTCCCAGACCGGCTTGACGGCATCCTGGAACGGCTTCTTGTCGATGTCGGTGATGATCTCGGTCCCTGCAGCCTTCATCTTCGCGATGGCGGCGTTCTCTGCTTCGTACCAGAGCACGCGCTGCTCGGCCTGCGTTTCCTTCGAAAGCTTCTTGATCAGCGCCTGATCGTCCGGCGACAGCTTTTGCCAGGAGATGCGCGAGAACACCAAAAGTTCCGGAATGATCAGGTGCTCGGTCATCGTGAAATATTTGGCGACCTGATAGTGATTCTGCGCCATGAAGGACGGCGGATTGTTCTCCGCGCCATCGACCACGCCGGTTTGCATCGAGCTGAAGACCTGATCGAAGCCCAGCGCGACGCCGTTGCCGCCCAGCGCGTTCATGGTGTCGACGAACAGCGGGTTGCCCATCATGCGGACCTTGAGTCCCTTGAGGTCGGCAATGGTCCGGATTGGCCGCTTGTTGTTGTAGACGTTGCGTGAGCCGGCGTTCATCCAGCACAGCGCGATCAGGCCGGTCCTTTCATTCGCTGATATCTTTGCGAGCAGTTCGTCGCCGATCTCGCCGTCGATCACCTTCTCCATATGTTCGGTGTCGCGGAAGACGAACGGCATGTTGAACACGTTCACGTCGTCGACCACCGGACCGACGGCGCCGACCGAAATGCGGGCGATCTGCAACGCCCCGAGTTGCGCCTGCTCGATCATCTCTTTTTCGCCGCCGAGTTGCATCGAAGGGAACATCTGGATCGTCAGCCGGCCGTTGGTGGCGGCTTCCAGCTTCTTGCCCATGCGGACAACGGCCTCGACCGTCGGATAGCCAAGCGGATGAACGTCCGATGCCTTGATCACCATTTTCGTCTGCGCAAATGCAGATGACGGTGGGGCCGCTGTTGCCATGGTGGCTCCGAGCCCGGCGCTCAACTTGATGAAGTCGCGGCGTTTCATGGTGTTCCTCCTCGGGTTGTTTATCGTTTTATTGGCTTCTTCGAATTCTAGGGTCGCTCGTCGAAATACTCCGGATTGATGTGTCGGGTCGTCGAGATATTATCGAGAAGGTTTTCGAGGTGGGTTTCCATCGCCCGCCTTGCGCCTTCGTCGTCATGCGCTTCGATCGCCGTCAGGACCGCCTCATGTTCAATGATTACTTTCGGCATCCGCCCGCGCTGCGGCAGCGTCAGCCGCCGATAGCGATCGACGTGAACCTTTACCTGCTGGATATATTTCCAGATTCCGGGATAGCCGGCGACATCGGCCACAGTAGCATGAAACATTTCGTCGGCCTGATGAAACGCGTCGCTGTCTCCGGCCGCGCTCGCCTCTCGCTGCCGTTCCAGGATCGACTGCAGGGCCAGAATCTGGCTCGGCGTCGCGCGTTCTGCTGCCATCCGAGCGGTGGTTTCCTCCAGCGCCTTGCGGATGATGATGGCCTCGGGGAGCGCGGCGAGCGGAATGCGGGAGACGAAGATGCCGGACTGGGGATAGATCTCCAGCAGACCTTCATCCGACAATTTGAGGATCGCTTCGCGCACGGGCGTACGGCTCACCCCGTAGGAGAGGGCGATCTGCGCCTCCGAGATGACTTCGCCGGGACGGCGCTGCAGCGACACCAGTTCGACCCGAAGGTCATTGTAGATCTTTGAAGCCGCCGTGGCCGCGCGCGGTCTGGCGCGGCGGCGAGCGCCGGCGGCGATGCGGCGAACCGCAGGATCCGTCTTTTTCGATGCACGGGCGGGCATGCTTGCTCTCTCAATTGATATATTAGTATATGAATTTGCGTTGACAATCAAAAATTGTATCGCCGACCGATTTGACTTTGCGCTCGTTGAAAGCGGCGGCAGCTAATTCTTCTTGCTGATGAAGCCGGCGCGTTCGCGCTGATCGTGTTGGTCTGCACCTGTTAGCAGATCGATCAGTATCTGCGCTTCAGCGGCGTGCGCAGCACGGGCCGTGATGCCGGCTGTGTACATGGTTGCGAGGTCACATCCCGGCGGCAGTGAACCTGACAACGTCACGCCTTTCGTGCCGATGATCTCGGTCGATTGCGTGCAGCCGATCGGTTGCCGCGCCACGGATGCCGCCAGTTCCCGCATCGCGGTCGCGCCATTCGGAAAGATTTTGAGCCGGGCAGCGACGTCGTCGGCGATGCCGAGTCGGTCAAGGACATCAGCGACGTGAATCCCGGCGGTGGATGCTTTCGTGTCCGGCACGAAGATCGCGTCCGACGCCAGCAGCGCGTCGCGCAGGCTTGCGGTGTCGCTTGCCGTCACGCGTGGGTCGCCGGTGCGGACGGCGAGGGCGGTCTCGACCAGGCCGACATCGGCCATCGAAGCGGCCACAACGAGTTTCTCCTTGGAGAGTTTGGCGACCAGCGCCGAGGTCAGGATGACCATGTCAGCCGGCATGCCGCTGCGCAGTTTTTCGGCCATGGCGCCGACGGCGCCGAACTCGCCGGCAATGTCCAATCCGGTTTGGGCCTCGAAGGCCGACGAAAGGCTTCCGACCAGGCCCTGTGCGGCGCCCCCGCTGAGAATGTTCAGGCTCATCACGTCTATTCCATGGCCGCAATGATGGCTTCGCGCGTGATCGGCAGATGACGCACCCGCACGCCAAGCGCGTCGAACACCGCGTTGGCAATGGCGGCTGTCACCGGGCCGTGAGCGGCTTCGCCGGCGCCGACAGGATCCACCTCCGGTCGGTGAATCACCTCGACCTCGACATCGGGTACTTCGCTGAAGCGCAGGATCGGATATTCGGTCCAGCTGGTGCTGGTGATGCGTTGACGGTCAAAACGGACGCGTTCCTTCAACACCCAGCTCGTCGCCTGAATGGCGCCGCCTTCGATCTGGTTGATGACGCCGTCGGGATTGATGGCCTCGCCGACATCGACCGCCAGCGTCAGTTTTCGGACGCGGATGTCCTCGGCGCTCTCGATCTCGGCAATCGCAGCGCAATAGGCGCCGGTGTTCTTGTAGCGGGCAAAGCCGATGCCATGGCCAATGCCGGGGCGTTTCTCCGGCTTCCACTTCGCGCGCGTGGCTGCAGCACGGATCACGTCCCTGGCCCGTTCATCCCGCAGGTGGCGCAGCCGGAATGTGACCGAATCTTCACCGCGCTCGGCGGCAAGTTCATCGAGAAAGGATTCGATCGCGAACACATTGCCATGTCCGCCGAGCGTCCGCAGCGCGGAGGTGCGGATCGGCATGGTCGTGAGGCGATGGCATTCGATCTGCCAGGAAGGGAAATCATAGAGCGGGACCGAGTTGCGATCGCTGCCGCCACCGTTTGCCTGCGGAGGATTGGTCGAGACCGTGCGCGGAAACGGTTCTGCCAGTTCGAATCCTCCCAGCAGGGCGGGCAGGGCAGCGCGCCCCGGCCGCGCGACGTGGCCGTTACCCCAGACAGCGTGCCGCCAGTCGACGATCTCACCTTGGGCATCCAGGTCCGCTTCGATCTCGATTGCCATCGCGGCCCCGAACGGTGCATCCGACATCTCGCCCTGGCGCGACCATTGAACCCGCACCGGCCGGCCACCGGCGGCTTTGGCGAGCAGCACGGCATCGAGTGCGGCATCATCGGCGGAATTGTGCCCGTAGCAACCGGCGCCTTCCATGTGCTCGACCGTGATGTTCTCGACTGGCAGCTTGAGAACCAGCGCCAGATCGGCGCGCAGGAGGTAGACGCCCTGGCTATGGGTCCAGACGTGAACGCGGTCGCCATTCCATTGCGCCATCGCACAGGACGGTGCGATCGAAGCGTGAGCGATGTAGGGCCGGGTATATTGCCGGCGAATGGTGCGCGCCGCCACGCCGGGCGATGCGGCCGTTTTCCTGTCGATCACCGTCGATTCCGATGGCTCGGCTTTCAGGAATGAGGCCAGATCGTTTTCGTCGGGTAGCGCCTCACCGTCGGACCAAGTCGCTCCCTTGCGCAAGGCAAGGAGAGCCGATTCCGCGCCATGCTCGGTTTCGCTGACGACGCCCGCAAAATTGCCGTCGCGCACGACCGTGACGAGGCCGGCAATCGCCCGGGCGCCGTCCTCCTTCAACTCTCCGAGTTTCGCGCGCGCATTCTCCGGGCGCAGCACGCGACCGTGCAGCATTCCCGCCAATGCGTGATCGTGGATGAATCGCGTTTGGCCAAAAACCTTGTCGGGAATATCGAGCCGCTGAATTGAACTGCCGGCCAGCGCGCGTCGCGTCGCTGCCTTCGGCCGCGCGTCCGGCGTGGCATCGCGATCGAGCGAAACTTCCCCGGCGAGCTCCCAATAGCTGGTTCTGACATTGCCCGGTCCGGAGATCGTGCCACCCTCGACGTCGAGCGCGTCGATATCGACACCCAGCCGTTCCGCCGCATGCTGCAGAAATATCCGGCGAACCTCGGCGCAGGTATGGCGCAGCGCACGGCCGGATTGCTGGATCGAGAGGCTGCCCGAGGTGACGCCCTCGTTGGGGCTGGCCGCGGTCGACGTTCGCATCATCTGCACACGCGACAGGTCGATATCGAGTTCGTCGGCGGCGATCTGAGCCAGCGCGGTCACGATACCTTGGCCGATTTCCACCTTTCCGGGCGAGACGGTGACCTGTCCCGAGCCTGAGAATTTCAGCCATGACGATAATTTCGGGTTAGCCGCAAGGCTCACCGGCAATGTGGGCGGAGACGGAGCGGGTGCCTGTTGGTTCATCGCGCGGCCATTTCGCCCGCCGCGCGCAGCACTGCCCGCACCATGCGATTGTGCGAACCGCAGCGGCAGAGGTTGCGGTCTAGCGCTTCCTTCACTTCGCGGCTTGTCGGCGATGGATTTCGTTGCAACAGCGCTGCAGCACTCATCAGGATGCCGGAAACGCAGTAGCCGCATTGCAGCGCCTGTTCGGCGATGAAGGCGCGCTGCAACGGGTGGGGACGCTCGCTGGTCCCCAGCCCCTCGATGGTGGTGACATCCTTGTCCGCGATCGACCAGAGCGGGGTATCGCAGGCCGACGCCGCGCGATCGCCGATGATGACATTGCAGGCGCCACACTCACCGGCCCCGCAGCCGAAATGGGCCCCTGTCATGCCGCACTGTCCGCGCAGAATATCCAGGAGAGACCGATCGGGATCGGCGTCAACCTCCGTCTCGGCGCCGTTGAGGCGAAATCGAATACTTGGCATTGCGGCGAGCCCTTCTCTTGTGGCTTCTTATTGCGGCGGCTTGTCGAACTTCTTGACGACCTCCGCCCACTTCACAATATCGCCGCGCAGGAATTTGTCGAACTCATCCGGCGTCATCGACATCGGAACGGCGCCCTGCTGGGTCCAGAGCTTGACGATGTCAGGGCGCTTCACCGCGGCATTGACGGCCGCGTTGATCTTGTCGATCACCGGCCTCGGTGTGCCCGCCGGCGCCATCAATCCAAGCCAGATGGTGGCCTCATAGCCGGGAATGCCGGCCTCGATCGCTGTCGGCGCGTTGGGCAAGACGGTCGAGCGAGCCGCGCCCGTGGGTGGCCAGCGCCGCGCACCTGATTTTCCGCGATGTTGGGCGCCATCGCCGGAACCGCGTCGATCATCATCTGCACCTGGCCGCCGATGACGCCGCTGCGCGCCTCGCCGCTGTTGCGATAAGGCACGTGCACCAGATTGATCCCGGCCATGGCTTTGAACAACTCGCCGGCCATGTGATACGGCGTGCCCTGGCCGGAAGAGGCGTAGTTCAACTTCCCGGGCTGCGACTTCGCGAGCGCGATGAATTCCTGCAGCGTCTTTGCCTGCACCGAGGGATGAACCACGATCACGAGATCGGAATAGTTGACCGGTGCGATCGGCGCGAGGTCGCGCATCAACTCGTATTTGCGCTGCGGAACCAGTGATTCATTCGCAGTCTGGGTGGTCGACATCATCAGCAGCGTGTAGCCGTCGGGTGGCGACTTGGCGACTTCCTGCGTGCCGATGACGCCGCCGGCCCCGGTACGGTTTTCGACCACGAACGGCTGGCCAAAGCTCTCCTGCAGGATGCCGCCGATCTGCCGGGCGGTGACGTCGGCAGGCCCGCCGGCGCCGAACGGCACGATCACCTTCACCGGCCGTGACGGATAGTCCTGCGCCAGGCTTGACGACCCGGACATCAGGGTAGCAAGCAGGGTTGCGATCAGCGCCAGAGCGGTCCTTGGGCTCGCCATTTCCATCCCCCAACTCTTGTCTTGTTCTTTGCGGCAACTTTAGCTGCAATGCCATTCGGCTGTCGACGAAAGACTGCCTGCGCGGGGCAGCACGAATGCTTCCCGGAGGCGGCTGCGGCTCGCTTTCGTGTGCGGGCCGAGGGTGCGCTGCATCAACGGGAGGCGATCCACGCCGATGGCGGCGCCTATTTGGGCGGCTGATGCATGGCTAAAGTGCCGCTTTTGCGGGTGTACATCCCGACAAAGCCTCTCGGCGACCGCGGCATTTGATGTTACCTAGATCAGCATGAACCAGCTCGCCAAGGTCGATGTCCGCCATTCCACCTGTCCGCACGATTGCCCGTCGGCCTGCGCGCTCGACATCGAGGTGATCGAGGGCCGCTCGATCGGCCGGGTACGCGGATCCAGGCTGCAGACCTACACGGCCGGTGTCGTCTGCGCCAAGGTCGCGCGTTACGCCGAGCGCATTCATCATCCCGACCGGCTGCTGCACCCGATGCGCCGCACCGGACCAAAAGGCTCCGGCCAGTTTGCGCGAATTTCCTGGGACGAGGCGCTGGACGAAATCGCCGCCCGCTTCGATCAGGCCGAACGCGAATTCGGCGCTGAATCGGTCTGGCCCTACTATTATGCCGGCACCATGGGGCTGGTGATGCGCGACGGCATCAACCGCCTGGCGCATGTGAAGAAATATTCGCGCTTCTATTCGACGATCTGCGCCAACATCGCGCGCGTCGGATTTTCGATCGGTACCGGCAAGATCGCCGGCGTCGACCCGCGCGAGATG
>DAIMKE010000227.1:0-7927 GCA_036721875.1 Bradyrhizobium sp.
CCGGTGAACCGTGCCTCGGGCGCGGAATTCCGGCGCTTCCCCGACAACTGTCAGCAGCGAGCTGCTTCCGGACAATCGTCACCGGTGCATTTGCATCGGGAAGACGGGAGCGAGCGACGAGCTGCGAGCCGAGGAGATCTGCCGTGAATACCTGAACGTCCACGGGCGAGGTGTACCGGCGGTCATTTGCATGCTTCGCCGGTAGCCCTCTGCTGGCGATTTTGCAGCGTCTGTGGGTACCTCAGCAACCTCGGCATTGCGGTTTGTCCGATTCTATCTTAATATACTGATATTGCAGCAGTATTTCGCATAACATAGATTTTGGAATTTATTCCTAGCCGACCAGTCCATGAGGCGCGGCAACGCCAAAAGTTCCCAATCAGCTTGGGACAAAGGGAGGGAGGCCCAGCAGCTGGCCAGGAACTTTAGGGGCGTTTCGTTTATTTCACTTGTTGCGTTTATTTCGAATATAGCCTATACAAAAGGCCGTATAGGGGAGAAAATACGATGACGATGCCAGCCTACGCTGAAGAGCTGGGAGGTACTCGCCTGCCTTCCGCGAGCGAGAAGGCGGCAGCCAACCAGCTTCGTCAGATACTCGCTTCGCATGCGACGGGAGATGCCAAACTGCGAGTGCTCGACGATGCACAGCAGGCTGCTGAGATAACCTTGTCGCCGGCCCTGTCGAGTCTCTTGATGGAATTGCTGCGGCATATCGGTCGCGGCGATGCGGTGACGCTTGTGCCTGTGCATGAGATGTTGACTACGCAGCAAGCTGCCGACATCCTGAATGTCTCGCGTCCGTTTCTGGTCTCGCTGCTCGAGAAGGACGAAATTCAGCACGTGACAGTGGGGCGTCATCGCAGGATTAGGGCAGAGGATCTATTCGCCTATAAGCGCACGCGTGATGAAAAGCGGGGCAAAGCGCTTGCGAATCTCGCTGAGCAGGACGCGGAGCACCTGTAAGCTTGTTTGCAAACCGCTTCACCGCATTCGTCGATGCGTGCTCGCTTGCAAGCGCGCTCAAAAGGAATCTGCTTCTCTCCTTGGCGGAGGCGGAATTTTTTCGTCTCCGCTGGTCGAGCCCCGTCCTGGATGAGTCCGAAACAGCTATCGAGGAAATTTTGACCGGCAAGGGCTTCGCCGACGCCGCGGCGCGCGCAGAGCGGGCGCGCGCCAGCATGGAAGCTGCCTTCGAAGACGCCATGGTTACAGATTTTGATAACTTCTTGCCGGTTGCGGCGGGTCTGCCCGATCCCAACGATCACCACGTTGTTGCTGCGGCGGCCAAGACGGAAGCCGCAATGATCGTAACGGAAAACCTTAAGGACTTTCCGGCGGCAATTCTTTCCGACCTGAACATGGAGGCGAAATCGGCCGACGCTTTCATTGCGGATACTATTGCACTCGACGAAGCTCGCGCTGTTGCAGCCATTCGGCGTATGCGCGAACGCTTCAAGAAACCGGAAATGACGCCGGCGGAGCTCTTGCTCGTAATGGAAGCTGCGGGACTGATTGAGACGGTTGACGTGCTAAGGCCGCACGTGGAATCCCTCTAGGTCAGTAGCCAACCAGACGGGCTTTTGGCAACGCGATCTTGATGCAAACTCGACTTCGGATATTCCATAATGAGTATTATGCGAATCAATCAACGATGCGAACTCACATCGACGCCCATCTCCCCAGATCAGCCGGACCTGCATTGATGCGATGTCGCATCCTCGGCCAAACTGTTGCGCCTCGGACTCGATGATCAGGCGCCCTGTGTCCCCCGTTGCGCAACGCTGGAACAGGGCAGCGTTGCGGCAGGATGAAAACAGCCGCTATTGATTTTCGATATAATGGCATCAAATGGATGACGTTTACCAAGGGTCTGCTTCCATGTCGACGGCGTGGTTTTTTCCGACAACCGTGTCTTAGCGGGTTTGGTCGATTAGATATCCGACTCTGCCTCAACTCGCTAAAAATGTAATACCTTCTATACCCTGGAAATGAGGTGCCGTTGATCGTACTCGGCAACGAATCCCAGGCGCTGTTGCGCGTGCGAAAGGTCATACAGCGGCGCAAACGGCTGCCGTCTATAGACCTCCGGACTGCGGATCTCGACGGCGCTCCCGTGCAGAAGACGCAACCGATCAAGCGTTGGCTCGGGTGAAAGCGTGACCTGCGACGAGAGATAGAATTTCTCGAAGCCGCCTTTCGGCATCCTCATCTCCATGGCGAGACGGAATGCGCGGGCGAGATCACGGGCATCGATGTGATGGTGAAGCGGGCCTCCTCCGGCCGATGACGGCCCCCCGGCCGCTGGCCCATGATAGTTCTCCGGATCCTTAGCACGGGCGACAATCTCCGGTGCCATCTCCGGGTAGGCGACAAAGACCGTCCGGAGAGCCACGACCGACATTCCGCGCAATGCGTAAGCTCGGGAGAGATCTTCGCCCAATATCTTGCTGACGGCATAGGGATCGGTGGCCAGCAACGGATGGTCGAGATCGAGTGGCGCATAGAGTGGCTGCAACATGCGACCTTCGCGCACCGTATAGCCTGCTACCGAATCGCTCGAACAGAATACGAAGCGCTCGATCCGGGCGGCCTCGGCAGCCTCGAGCACCGTGTAGGTACCTTGCACGTTGACACGCATGATGGTCTGCCCGTCCCCCGACCAGATATTCGGCACGGCGGCGATATGGAGAACGGCCTCGACGTCCTTTAGCGCGTCGGCGACCGCAACTGCATCCGTGACATCCGCGACACGCCAGTCGATATCAGCCTTGCCGCGTCGGCGATCGAAGCCGCGGACGCGATATCCACTGGACAACAATTCTTCGACGACAAACCGACCGAGGAGTCCGGCCGCCCCGGTAACCAGTACAAGCTTTGTCATGACGGGCGTCCCGTCGATTGTGGCGGAAAGCCTACTTTTGCCAGAAGGTGATGGCTCTGAGGGATCGCGGTCCCCGGATCATCCGCGAGGATCTCGAGCATCGTTGGTCCGTGGTAGCCGATCTCCTTGAGGGCGGCGGCGACCTCAGCGAACGGCACCGTGCCGGTGCCGATCGGATCATGACGCCAAATCTTCCTGGTCGTGTCGGAGACGTGCACGATGCGCAGGACGTCGGCGAGCTTCCGAATTCCCTCAGCGGGCGACTCACCAATGAAATAGGCGTTCGCGGCATCGTAAGTTGCGCCGAGGTCTTCAGATTTGAAACTGCGGACGAATGTCCCGAGGGTATTCGCATCGGGGAACGATGCCATCGGGACATTCTCGATGGCCAGCTTGATGCCCTTCGCCTGGGCGTAGGGCAGCAATTTCTCGATCGAGTCACGCATCCAGTTCGTACGAGCTTCGACGGTAGGCGGCGCCAACGGGCTCATTCGGCCGGGCACGGTCACCACCCAATGCACATTGATGTCTGACGCCAGATCGATTGTCTGCTTGAACATCTCGATTGAAGCCGCCCGCACCTCGGGCCATGGGCTCGCCAGGTTGTGATCAAGACTCGGAAGGTTCATCGCGCAATCGGAAGCCTTTACCTCGTCCAACAGCGCCGCGAGCTTGCGTCTTGAAGACTGGTCGAAGTCGGCAAGCGGCAGATGAGGAGGGTGAACCAGGAACTCGAATGTTCGGTAGTTGAGGTCCGCAAGCTGGCGCACGCAATCGATCACCGGCGTCGTCCAGGCGTAGGCGTAGGTATTGATGCCCATCGTGATCATGACCTGCTCTCCTTCAGTGGCATTACGCTCGTGGCTAACGCGCATCCTGGTGTGCCTTGACCGCTTCTTTGCCGGCGATCCATCCGAACACCAGAGCCGGACCCAGCGTAATTCCCGGTCCCGGGTAGGCCCCCTCCATGACTGACGCCATGTCGTTACCGCAGGCGTAGAGGCCCGGTATGGCCGTCCCGTCCGGTCTGAGAACCCGTGTCGAGGCATCCGTCACGATGCCCGCCGACATGCCCAAATCGGCCGGCACGACCTTGACGGCATAGAACGGTGCCTGCTTGATCGGTCCGACGCACGGATTTGGTTTCACGTCGGCGTCCCCGAGCGAGCGCTGGTAGACATCACCGCCGCGACCAAACTCCGGATCCTCCCCCTTCTCTGCCCCGACATTGAAATTGCGCACAGTCTCATCCAGGGCCGCGACCGGCACGCCGATCTGCTTGGCGAGGTCCGCAAGGGATGCAGCCTCGATGAGATAGCCAGACGCGATATCGCCTTTGATCGATGTCGAAAACGGCTTGATCTTGCCGAGACCGTATTTCCAGAGGAAGCCGCAGTCGCAGATCAGCCAGGCTGGAATCGCACTGTTGGCGTGCGAGAGTTGCGCACGAACGAACTCGTGGTAGGACAGAGCCTCGTTGACGAACCGCTGGCCATTGCAGTCGACGGCGATCAGGCCGGGTTTGGCGCGGTCGGTGACCGTGTGAGGAAAGACGCCTGCGCTGCCGTCCGCGCGGACAAAGGTAGAGGCCGGAACCCAGAACGCCCCTTCCCTTGTCGATGACGACAGGCTGGCACCCAAGGCACTGGCGAGGACGGCTCCCCGCGGCTGCGGACCGGATTTGACCGTTGCAGTCAGCGTTCCCGCAGCTTCGGGGACATAGTTGCGACGGATCTCGGGCTGATGCGAGATGCCGCCGGTGGCGAGAATGATGCCGCGGCGGGCCACGAGCCTGGTCGATCGTCCCTGCGCATCCTGTGCAACGACCAGCGAGACACGGCCGTCCGGTCCGAGCTCAAGGCTTTCGACGCCGACGCCGGTCCGTATCTCCACCTTGAGATCGAGTGCGGACCGAAGCAGGCGCGCGACCAATGCATTGCCGAGATACAACGACGTGCCACGGCGCGCCTTGAGGCGCTGGAGGAAGTAGTCCAACAGAAGCCGCGTGACGCGCAGGGTCGACGGCAGCGACTTCATCGCGCGGCGAAAGTGTGGAATGTCCTTGCGGCTGACCATCATGCCGCCGAACAGCGTGAACTCCGGCAGAGGGTCCCGCACGAGCCCGAATGCACGGCCCAACTGCCTGCCGTCGAACGGCACAGGTTCGAGAACGCGTCCACCCGCCGTTCCGCCCGGCAGGTCCGGATAGTAATCCGGATAGGTCGGCACGGGCTGGAATCGAAGCGACGTCGTCGCCTCCAGATCCCGCAGCGCGTCGTCGGCCCGCGCCAGAAAGGTCTCGAGCTTATCCCGCCTCTTGCCGGGCACGGTAACCGATAGATAGGTCCGCGCAGCCTCGATACTGTCGGGCTGCCCGGCTTCGGCCATCTTGTGGTTGACCGGTAGCCAGACCATGCCGCCCGAAATCGCGGTCGTGCCCCCCACGACATCCGCCTGCTCGAGCACGAGCACGGATTTTCCCGCAGCGGCCGCCGTACAGGCCGCGGTCAGACCAGCCGCTCCCGCGCCGATGACGATGGCGTCCCAGGCATCGGCCACCGCAGGGGTCATATCATGCCGCCGTTGGGCCGGATGATCTGCCCCGTGATCCACGAGGCGTTCTGCGAGGACGCGAACAGCACCACCTCGGCAATCTCTTCCGCGCGGCCAATGCGGTTCAGCGGGCTCATTGCCGCCGATCTTTGCTTGGCTTCTTCCGTCTTTCCCGCGCGGAACAGGTCAGTATCGACCGGCCCCGGAGCGACTGCGTTGACGCGGACTTCGCGGCCCGCCAGTTCCTTCGACATCGACCGCACGAGACTCTCGACCGCCGCTTTCGTTGCGGTATAGGGGCCTCCCCCGGGAATTCCCAAACCGGTCATCGATGTGGTCAATGCCACGATCGAGCCGCCCTTCGGCACGCGCCGCGCGGCCTCGGACAGCACATTGAACGCGCCGACGATGTTGACGTCGACGAGCTCCTGAAAATCCGCCAAGGGGAAGTCCGCCATCGGACGCGGCGGCCGGTTGATGCCGGCATTGGCCACGACAGCAATCGGCGCGACGCCGAAATCCGCGGTCACGCGCTCAAAGACATCGGCCACACCCTTGGCATCGCGGATATCGACCTTGTATGCACGCCCGACCGGCTTTGCGGGCGCGTCCGCCGCATAGGTGCTGGCCACCTGCCAGCCCGCGTTCTCGAACGCACTACAGCAGGCGGCGCCGATGCCGCGCGAGCCACCGAAAATCAGAACTACGGGTGAAGGCTTGGTCATTTCTGTTCCTCGAACTCTCGCTTACCGTAAGCTTGCCCGGGTCGCGGCGATCGTCGCCGCGATGCCCTTCTTGATGTCGTATTTCGGCTCATAGCCGAGCTCGGCGCGCGCACGGCTGATGTCGAGCGCCCCCTTGACGGCGGTCGGGACCACGCCGCCATGGCGATAGACACCGCTGTCGCCGACCGTAATGCGGGCCCCCGGGATCGCCTCATTGACCGCATCTGCGGTGTCCCGGAGCGTCGGAGCCTCGCCCGTTGCGATGTTGTAGGCATCGAAACGATGCTTCTCCTTGTCGAGCGCGAGCAGGGTGCCGTCGACCGTGTCGTCGATGAAAACCTGATCGACGGCCAGATTTGCACCCTCCGTCTGATGATAGGGCTCGCCCCGGAGTGCCGCCTCGATGAAGGTGCGCGGCAATCGCAGGCGCGGCAGGTGCGGACCGTAAACCCAGCACGTGCGTACGTTGATGCACTCAAGGCCGTGGTCGCGTGAATAGACCCGACCGTAATGCTCTGCTGCCAGCTTGGTGAGACCATAGACGCTGGCCGGCTTCTGCGGATGGTCCTCGTCGATCCTGGGTGCCTGGAAATCGCCGTAGGTCTCTTCCGTCGAGATATGCACGACACGCCGAACCTTGCGCAGCCTCATCGCCTCGAAGACGTTGATCGAACCTTCGACGTTGACGCGCAGCGTCTTGATCGGGGCGTCCGCTGCAAAGACGACGCCCACGATCGCTGCCGTGTGCACTACCGCATCGACCGGATGCTTTTCGAACAACCGCACGACCTGATGCCACTCGCCAAAGTCGACCGCCTCGGCCGACAGCCGGGAATTGCTCGCGGCAAGCGCGGTCATTGCGGGCGAAACCGCGATATCCGCGGCAACGACCGTATCACCCCGGTCGAGCAGCGCCCTGACGATGGCGCCACCGAGCCAGCCGCAGCCACCCGTAACGAGAATCTTCTTGCTCACGATTTTTCTCTCAACGCGGCTCCGGCTCTTCGTCGGTCGGCGGGCTCGTGATCACGAGGAACACCAGAGGGTCGATGCCCGTGTTGTGGAACTCATGCACGACGCCCGGCGGGATGAAGGTCACGTCGTTGGAACGCACCACGCGACGCTCGCCGTCCACGACCAGCACGCCTTCGCCGGCAAGCACGTGGTAGATTTGCTCCTGCACCTTGTGGACATGGGATTCCACATGCGCACCTGCCTCGTAGGTCGAAATGCGGTGATCGAAGAACCGGCTGCCCGTGGTTTCGGGCGTGACGATCGCCTTCGACAGAGCCTGGTTGAAGTGGCCCGGATACTGGATCCACTGCAGTTCGGCGAGGTTGCGAGTCACCGCGTATTTTTTCTTTTCCGCATCCGCAAATGCGTTTGGGGCGGGCGCCACGATAGTCATGCGTTGTCTCCAGTCGTTGATCGGTTCGAATTTCACATTGTCGCAGGGGTGCGCTGCCCCACCTCATCGGCCTGGACAACGCCGAGCAGCCGCTCGCACTGCGCCTTGTCCATCGCCAAGGTGCTTGCGGCACCACCGTAGGCTACACGACCATTCACGAGCACATAGGCACGGTCAGCCATCGCGAGGACGCTCTCCGCATGGTGCTCGACGATGACCATGCTCGCCCTCGTCGACAGTCGTCCAACGGCGTCGCGCACTTCCTGGACCACGGCGGGCGCCAAGCCTTCGAACGGCTCGTCAAGCAGGATGAGCCTGGACGGCACCATCAGGGCGCGCGCAATAGCAACCATCTGC
>DAIMKE010000228.1:0-7917 GCA_036721875.1 Bradyrhizobium sp.
AGCAACTATTTCGTCAATGCCGGATACGCTTCCATCAAAACATGAACCGCTCTAGGTCGTGATCGCAACGGGCACGATTGCAACTCAACCACCGACGGCCAGCAGAAGATGTTCGGGGTCGCCGGGTCCGCTACGCTGCTGGCGGCGTTACCGGCGGAAACTCTCTTTTGCGAGGTCGCGGGGGGCAATTGTAGCCGTCGTACCCGCTCCTTCGCTGCTCCCGTCTCGTCCGGCGCCATCTGACCGACGGGTCGATTGATCGGCATGAGCCGTGCGTGCGAATAGTCGCCCGACTTTGTGCGTGTACCAGTAAGCCGCTCCCGCTCGCATAAACAAACCAAGAACGAAGCCTATATTCAGGACAATCAGCAGGGCGAGCGCGCCGCCAAAGCCCCATCCGGCCATCTTCTTCCAGACCAACTGCCCGATCGCCGACGTAATCAAAACCGCGAGACCCGCGGGGACCAGAACGTACACACGGTATCGCAAACCGAGCGCCGTCCCAAAAAGACAGACGGCAGTCACCAGCAGTGTCACCGTTTGGTCCATCATTCGCCCCTTACCATCGGGCTCGTCTCCAACAGCGAAACAGGTCTGTCACATATGGATCGCGTGAAAGTTGTAGATACATCTTAACGACGTATGTATCGGAACTCCAAAGCATTTTTGCCGAGCCTGCCAGTAATTCTTGGATTAGCCACGCTTGCTCGGCATGACAACCTTGGCGCTTAGCTTACGCACTCGGGAACTGGGCGGGGCGGCATGCGGTCGCTACGAACGCGAGCAGGCATAAACTTTCCCCAGCAGCCGAATCACAATACACGATCCTGGTTCCAATACCCTTACCAAATTGACAACGCGCCTCAGCACACCTCCGCTAAAGATAACGGTCGCCATGCCCTGGTGTTCCAACGGAACGGATGATTGCCCGCGGGGGCGCTCCCCCGGGTTCGCATGTGGGGCCGGCAAGTTGCCAGCGAGGCCAGTATCATCCGGCGTGGCTGGTGCGAGGCTTGCTTCCCGTCCCGAGGAGCATACCAGCGCCGGGGGCCTTGGGCTCATGGTAAAGGACACCTGCGGGAACGCGAAGGCGAACATGCAAGCGGCGGGCCCCGCTTCGGTAACGAGCCGGGAGCGGTTTCAGTCGAATGTGCGGAATCTGCCGCCGCCGGGCGAGCGGCCAGGCTTGCGTCAAGATTAATCGGCTGTTTTGGACACTTGGCGTCGGCGAGGCTGACCTTCCGCGAGCCCGAGGATGGGAAACGGATCGCCGTTTCGTGTAGGCTGGCGTTGGGTAGAAGGTTTTTAGACTGGATGTGGGCCATGTTGAGTGGCGTCGTGATCGCGATCGTTTGTCTGCCGGCCCTTCTGACATTCGTCTGGTTTTTCGAGGTCGTGGCGGGCTGTTTTGCCTTGCGCAAGGAGAGGGCCTCTTCCGTTGCGGTGCCGGGCGCGCTGTCTCATCGGACCACTGTACTCATTCCCGCCCATAACGAGGGGACGGGAATACTTCCGACCATCCGTGACGTTCAGACCCAGCTCGGGTCCAACGACAGCATTCTCGTGGTCGCCGACAACTGTACGGATGACACTGCCGCGATTGCCAGGGCAGCAGGCGTCGAAGTGACGGTGCGCACCGATCCCGTGCGGCGGGGCAAGGGCTATGCGCTGGAGTTCGGTGTGCGGCATCTCGCGCCCGATGCGCCCGACGTCGTTGTGATCATGGATGCCGATTGCCGGCTTGGCGAGAATGCGCTGCGATACTTGTCGGAGAGCGCAATGGCCAGCGGACGCCCGGCGCAGTCTCTTTACCTGATGCTGGCGCCGGAGAATGCGCCGCCAGGCAAAGGGGTGAACCTCTTCGCCTGGCGCGTGAGAAACTGGATCAGGCCGCTTGGCTTGAAGTTGTTTGGGCTGCCAACCCAGCTCTTCGGCACCGGAATGGCTTTCCCGTTCAGTCTGCTCGCGAACCGCGATCTCGGAAACAGCCGGCTGGCGGAAGATTGTGCCTTGGGGATCGCGCTCGCCTCGGCGGGTTATCCGCCGCTGTTCGTCAGTGAGGCAAGGGTCCACAGCCATTTCCCGGTGTCGCAGGCCGGCAGCGCGTCGCAGCGCGAGCGCTGGGAGAAGGGGCATCTCGAGAACATCGTCGATCTGGTTCCGGGGGCGTTCGTTGAATCGCTGCGCGGCGGAAAGCCTGGCCTGGCGGCGCTCGCCATCGACATGGCGGTGCCGCCGTTGTCACTGCTTGTGCTTGTCACGGCTCTCTGCGCGATCCTCGGCGGCGCAGCTTTTGTGCTGGGGGCATCGCCAGCCGCCCTGGTCATTTCGTTGCTGAGCGTTGTGCTTGTTGCGCTCGGAACAGTGCTTGCGTGGAGGGCTGTTGGTCGCGACGTGCTGCCGCTTCGCGAATTGCTCCGTCTTCCACTGCATGTTATCCGAAAGTTCGGTTTTTATCAGGGAATTGCGAGTGGCAAGGCTTCATCGTCCTGGATCAGAACCGATCGCAAGTAATTGCGCCGGGAGGCCGAAGCTGACTAATTGAATGATGAGGCGCTGGCCGATCGACCGGAACGACCGTTGGAGTTCCGGGCTTAACGCAGGTTTCACCGACCTATGGGATGTCGGACACCCGATCGTTACCGCGTCACGGCGGCGTGCGAGCGTGGTAAATGGAAGTTAACGGACGGACATGATGTCTGTGTGTGCGCCTGGGAGCCTAAGAACGATGGCTGGTTACCAGTTCGGATTTTTGTTGGAGCAGTCGCTCGGACACGTCACGCACACCAAGAACCTCCTCACGAACGTCGCCCTTGACCCCGAGGTACATGCGCATTGGGGACTGATCGACTTCGAAGCCACCGGAATTGCCGGAAGGCTCCCTGTGTATCGGAGTAACTGGACGGTGCGGGCAGGCGTGCGCGCGCGCCATCAGGTCGCCCGCATGAACAGGCAGACCAGACTGGACGCCCTGTTCTTTCACACGCAGGTGCCTGCCATCCTCGCCCAGAACTGGCTTCGCAAGATCCCCGGCATCGTCTCGCTCGACGCCACCCCGCTTCAGTACGACGAGCTTGGCGCATTCTATAAGCACGAGCAGGGCCCGGCCTGGCTCGAGAACTTGAAATGGCGCCTGAACCGCGACTGCTTCAGATCCGCACGCAGGCTCGTCGCGTGGGCCGAATGGACCAAGCTCGGGCTTGTGCGGGACTATGAAGTGCCTGCCGACAAGATCACGGTCATTCCACCGGGCGTGAATGTGGGCGAATGGCGTCGACCAACGCCTCGGATGCCTCATGCCGATCCGGTCAAGATCCTCTTTGTCGGAGGGGACCTCGAGCGCAAGGGCGGTCTGGTGCTGCTCGAGGCTTTTCGCGCGCTTCGACAACTCGGGCTTGAGCTCCACCTGGTTACCAAGGATCGCCTCGCGCCGGAGCCCGGCGTGTTCGTCTACAACGGCCTCCAGGCCAACAGCCAGCCGCTGAAGGATCTTTACCATACCTGCGATATCTTCGCTCTGCCCACCTTCGGGGACTGTCTGCCGATGGTGCTTTCGGAGGCGGGGGCTTCCGCGATGGCAATCATCTCGACCGATGTGGCGGGAATTCCGGAGATTGTCCGCAACGGAGACACGGGCCTGACGGTTCCTGCGGGCGATGCCGCCCCACTGACGCAGGCGCTCCGCGACCTGGCGACCAATCCAGCTCTCCGCATGACCCTTGGTGAACGTGCCATGGCTCACGTGACGCGTCACTACGATGCTCCGACGAATGCCAGCCTTCTCCTCGACCTGCTCAAGGCCGAGGCAGATGCAGCGCGCGCTGAAGGCCTTGCCGCTCCAGCGCGCTAGCTTTTGGGCGGCGCTGGATCGGTGAGCTACTCGCGCAGATCTCGTTGCACGCGGTTTGTCCCTCTGATGAGAGGCGTCCGTAGAAGGAGGTCGCGCAAGTTCCGCGGAAGCTCGCGACCAACGCCTGTTCAAGCTCCACAATTCGTGGCAAATGTTGCACGGGACAAATGCATTTGCTTTGGTCTAGCACGGTTCTTGCCCCCGCACTGTCAAAGGCAAATACTTGCGTCCGCGCACATGTTCAATTTTGAGTAATATTTTTGGAGCGAGGCAAAGCTGGTGTCCTCGGATGCTGTCGTTGAAGATTTAAGGATCAGTGCGCTTTCGCTGGCGGAGACGGCTGCCCTTGTTTGCCGGAACGCGGGATCGGTGGCGGCGCAGAATGTTTTTACGCTGAATCTCGACCACGTCGTCAAGATGCGCAAGGATGCGAAGTTTCGCGCAGCCTATCTGCGGGCTGGGCTGATCACGGCGGATGGCTTTCCCATCGTCCTTGCCTGCGGTCTCCAGGGCAAGCAGGTTAGTCGCGTTGCAGGATCAGACCTGATCGCTCCGATCATTGCGGAAGCGGCGCGCTCCGGCAAATCGATCTACCTCTTCGGATCGAGCTCGCAAGTGCTCAACGAGACGTCGCGGCTTCTTCGTGAGCGAAACGCTGGCCTGACGATCGCCGGCGTTTTTTCTCCTCCTCAGGGATTCAACCCTGCGTCGGAGGACGCTCGCCGCTCTATCGAGGCAATCGGCAACTCGGGCGCCGATCTTTGTTTCGTCGCCCTTGGCGCACCAAAGCAGGAGCTGTTTGCCGACCACGCGAAGAACCTCTTGCCCAACGTATCGTTTGTCTGCATCGGCGCCGGCCTAGATTTCATTGCAGGGGTGCAGGTACGTGCGCCCCACTGGATGCAACGCTGGAACCTGGAATGGCTGTGGCGTGCCGCCGGCAATCCGCGACGGCTCCTCTACCGCTACTTGCTGTGCGTGGTTGCACTGCCGGGCATTCTTGCCCGTGCTGCGCTCGTTCCGAGGCAGCGTTGAGTTGCCTGCGCTGAAGTTTGCAGCAGACGGCTTGGTTTCGGGGATACTGGCACACCAACCGCCGGCTACTCGATCGGTGCGGCCTCGCACTTGGTTGCGAGGCAGCCGCGTCACGTTTACCTTTGTCGGCTCTTCTCCTGCGCCCTCCGCTTGTTCCACTCCCATGCTGTGGAGATGATGTCATCCAGCTTGGTAATTTGCGGCTTCCACTGCAACTCGCTTGCAGCGCGCGTCGAGTTGCTGATCAGTCGTGCGGGATCTCCCGGCCGCCTTTCGCCAAATTTCACCGGCACGGAAAAGCCCGTGATGCGTTCGACCGATGCGATCACTTCGCGAACAGAATAGCCGTGGCCATTCCCCAGGTTGAACGCGCGGTGCGTGAGACCCCGTTCGAGGGCCTTCAATGCCAGGACATGGGCCTTTGCGAGGTCGGTCACGTGGATGTAGTCACGAACGCACGTCCCATCGGGCGTCTCGTAGTCGGTGCCGAAAACCGTGATGGCCTCCCGATCTCCGGATGCAGCATCCAGAACGAGCGGCACCAGGTGCGTTTCGGGATCGTGATCCTCGCCGATCTCCACGTCCGGATCCGCTCCCGCCGCGTTGAAATAGCGCAGCGCTACGGATCGAAGTTGGTGGGCCGCGTGGAAGTCGGCCAGCATGCGCTCGACCATTAGCTTCGAGGCGCCATAGGGATTGATCGGGGTTTGCGTCAACGTTTCGTCGATCGGAACCCGGTCGGGAACGCCATAAGTGGCACAGGTGCTCGACAGCACAAACTGATCGACGCCGTGGTCTCTCAGTGCCTCAAGCAGTGTCAACGAGCCGACGACATTGTTGCGATAGTACTTGCCGGGGTCCTTGACAGACTCGCCAACGTAAGCGAACGCCGCAAAGTGCAGACAGGCGCTCGGACGATACTTCTCGATTGCCCGGTCGAGAGCGGTCCGATCGAGGATGTCCCCTTGTTCGAGGGGGCCCCATTTGGCTGCCCAGGTGTGCCCCGACGACAGATTGTCGAAAACAATGGGCTGATACCCTTCCTGCGCCAGGACCTTGCAGGTGTGCGAGCCGATGTAGCCGGCCCCTCCCGTAACCAGAATGTTTTTCGTGACAGCGTTGTTCATTTAACTCTCGCAATCGAGGCAACGAGCGGTTCTACGCTCCTATCGGATCAGGATTATTCAGTTATTCAGTCTGAAATACTCTCGCCGCGCCCCCCGTCAGGTGTCGACCGGGCGGGCGGAAAGCCGGGGCATGAGTTAGTCGAACTCCGTGAGATGACGAAGCACGCGCGCAGGGTTTCCTGCCGCCACACATCGCGGAGGGATGTCCTTCGTGACGATGCTGCCTGCACCGACGACGGCGCGGCTGCCAATGCGGACCCCCGGCAGGATGACCACCTTTGAGCCGATCCAGACATTGTCTTCAATGACAACGGGCTCCGACGGTGGCAATTCGTTGTGCCTGACGACGTCGTGCTGGTTGTTGTCCATTACGAACATGTAGTGTCCGAGATGACAGTGAGCGCCGATCTTGACCGAAGCTCGCGCAGCAATGGATGAGCCGTAGTTGATAAATGTGTGTTCTCCGATTTCGATCCGTCCCGATTCGTAGGTAATCATCTCAATGGGAACGACCGTACCGTTAAGGCTGACGCCTTCGCCGAGCACGATCTCGCCGCTACCCCAGAGTTGGACGCGACCGCGCAACCGCACCGAGAAGGGCGTTTTTGCCTTGCCCAGAAAGCGCAGCTGAGCGTTCATGATGTGACTGAAGTCTTCAATCCTGCTGACGAGTGAAGCCATTCGGCCGGTTGTCCCCAACTTCGGCTGCATCGAAGTCACAGCCGTCACATCAGCATTCACCAAATCCACGACCGGCGCCATGCGACCCGGTGTCAAGAGAAGCGAGCGGTGCGCGGGCAAAGCTGGCCTGCGATCCTCGTTCGATTCTCCTGAGTATATCGTCACAATGCGTTTGTCCTGCCCCATGACAGGGATACACGAGTGCCTGCCCTGTTCACGTGATGCATGCTCCTAAGCATGCTGCCGTGCCAACCTCGCTAGCAAAAGTCAGGCCATCCGGCATTCCGGTATGCGCCGGAATTCCGGAAGCCCGGAGGTCTCACGCTTTCTTCTCTTCGGTGTAGTAATTCTGGAAGCCATCGCCCTTGTAATGCTCGATGCTCCGCAGCGCATTGGGATCAGCCTTGTTCAGTACCACGCACAGGACGCGGTCCATGATCGCCGAGGCGTCAGAAAGACACTCGCGGACAAGGCGTTGACTCGTCTTCCCCCACTGGACGACGAAGATGAAGCCATTGCAGTGCCGCGCGATCATCTTGTAATCAACGACGGCCGCCATCGGAGGTGCCTCGATGATAACCAGGTCGTAGGTTTGGCGCGCAACTTCGATGAGTTGCTCCATCCCCACCGTTCCAAGCAACTCCGCCGCGTTGGTCAACCGGTCGGACGCGGGGCAGGGGAGTGCATCGAGATTCAAGCGCTCCTTCCTGACGACAAATTTGGCGAGAGACGTTGGCTCCTCCAACGCCTCCCTGAGCCCGACGGGAGCAATTCTGTTCGACAGCGACTGGCGGTGGAAGTCGGCATCGATGACAAGCACGCGCGTGTTCGAGTGCAGGCCAAAATGTGCCGCGAGATTGATTGCGACGGTGGTCTTGCCTTCTCCTGGGTTGGAGGAGACGACGCAAACGACCTTCGAACCGGATTCCCTCTGGGCAATATTGATGGTGGCCCAAATGCTTCGCAAGGTTTGAGAAAATCTCGAATAGGGCCAGTCCACCACATAATCGCCGGTCCTCAAGGAGGCCTGCTCATCGGCATTCAAGATCTCGGGCAGGACAGCGCACGGTAGCCCGGTCGCGGCGGTCACTTGTTGGGAAGTCCTAAAGACGCCAAATGGAAAATTCCCGACCAATACGATGCTGCATCCCAAGAGCAGTCCTAACACCGACCCGCCGGCAAGAATCAACAACCGCTTCTTCGAAGCCTCGGTCTGCGTCGGCG
>DAIMKE010000229.1:0-7898 GCA_036721875.1 Bradyrhizobium sp.
CCTCTGTCGGGAGCAATCGGAGGTGGCGAAGCAGCCGAATACCGACTATGCTCGCTACGCTGCAGAGTACGTCGGATAGGTTTTCGTATCGGAGGACCGTCATGACCAACGCTTCACAGACCCTTGGAGATCCCCGGGCCGGCCCGGATACGGCGCCGCTGCGTGCCAAGTGGGGCTGGATCGTCGCCCTCGGCGTCGTCTATACCGTCGCCGGGTTCATCGCGCTTGGCAGCGTGGCGATGGCCACCGTCGTAAGCGTCTTCGTTGTCGGCGTGATGATGATCGTGGCCGGTGTCGCCGAAGTCATCAGCGCCTTCCAGATCAAGACCTGGGGCAAATTCCTGCTCTGGGTGCTGCTCGGCCTGCTCTATGTCGTGGCCGGCTTCGTCACGTTCCAGAATCCGCTGCTGGCGGCCGTGCTGCTCACCCTCATTCTCGGCGCGTCGCTGGTGGCCTCGGGGATCATGCGAATTATTCTGGCCTTCAGCATGAAGCGGGAAACGCCCTGGATCTGGGTGGCGCTGTCGGGGGCGGTCACGCTGCTGCTCGGCGTGCTGATCCTGATGCGCTGGCCGGTTTCGAGCCTCTACATCCTCGGCCTGTTCCTCGGCATCGATCTGATCGTGGCGGGCGCGAGCTGGGTCGGAATTGGTCTCGGGCTGCGCCGCGCCCGTTGAACTGCAGGCGGCGGACTGCGCTGCCCGCGCGGTCGGCCGACGATATGGAGGGCGCCGATGCGCTGGATCTACCTCGCCGTGATCGTTCTGTTCGCCGCCGCGACGCTCGTCTTCGTGCTGCAGAATTTCGAGATCGTCACCATGACCTTTCTCGGCATCAATGCCCGCGTTCCGCTCGCGCTACTGGTTGCCGTCGCCTATCTGCTGGGCGCGGTGACGGGCGGCAGCCTGCTCGCGCTGCTGCGCCGGTCCTATGAAGGATCGAAAGCGTGATGGGTTAGGCTGACCCTCGTACGTTTCGTATCCGGGCGCGCTAGCGGACCGGCGTTGTCGAACCTTCCCGTTGCAAGCACGTGGATAGAGAAGGGGAGCGCATCGTGACATGCGCTCCCTTTTTGCCCGCGATCTTCGCTACTGCCCCGGGCGATTCTTGATCATCTCCTCGACCTTCTTCTTCACCGATTCGAGATTGAAGGAGGCCGGATCCTGCATGGGCGGAAAGTCGATTGCGGTCATGGCCAGCTTGCCGACATACTGCTGCACCAGCACGAAGCGCCAGAACTCGCGGGCAAAGAAGTCGTTGCCATAGCCGAACGCACCCGTGTTGGAAGATTCGCCGCGAATGAACGGCGTGCGCTCGAACGGATCCTGGCGAATGTTGACCATCGTCGGCATGTCCGTGGTGGTCTTCTCGCCCGGCCAGCCCCAGGGCTGCTGGTAGAACTGGAACTTGAAGTTGTCGATGCGGACGGCGCCGAGCGAGGCGCCACCGAAGTAGAATATCTCCTGGCGCTTCGATGGACCCTTGGCGGTGAGCAGATCGAGCTGATTGTAGCCGTCAAGGTGGTTCTTGTAGGTGCGTTCGCCGAGCTTCACGCCCTTCAATAACTGCTCGCCGATGTTCGGGTTGCCCGCCGCCGCCACCAGTGTGGGGAACCAGTCCAGCCCCGAGAAGATTTCGTTCTGGACCGTCGCCGGCCTGATCCTGCCGGGCCAGCGGATGATGCACGGCACCCGGAAGCCACCTTCGCCGACAGTGCCCTTGGTGGCCTTGAACGGCGTCATGCCGCCATCGGGCCAGGTGAAGACCTCGGCGCCGTTGTCGGTGGTGAAGATGACGATGGTGTTGTTGGCCTCGCCCATGTCGTCGAGCTTCTTCATCAGGGCGCCGACGCTGTCATCGAGCTGCGCCATGCCGGCCTCCTCGAGACCGTAGTTGGTCTCGCTATTCCGCATCGCGCTGTATTTCTTTGAGAGGAAAGTCCACACATGCATGCGCGTGGTGTTGTGCCAGACGAAGAACGGTTTGCCCTCACGCTTGGCCTTGTCCATGAAATCGCCGGTCGTCTTCACCAGCACTTCGTCGAAAGTGGTCATGTCGTACTTCGCCTTCAGGAACGGCAAGTCGTGCATGTTCTGCACGTTCGACATGTCCGGGAACGGCGGCAGCGGGCCCTCGTCGACGATTCTCTGCTTGCCGATCTTGCCCCAGCGGGGCATCTCGGTCTTGTCGTCGGTGTCGGTCGCATAGCTGTGGACCAGGCTGCGCGGGCCGAATTTGTTGTAGTAGTCCTGGTTGACCGGGAACGAGTACCAGTAGGGATCGGACATCGCGTCAAGATGGTACAGATATCCGAAGAACTCGTCGAAGCCGTGCAGTGTGGGGAGGTACTTGTTCAGGTCGCCGAGGTGGTTCTTCCCGAACTGCCCGGTGGCAAAGCCCTGTGCCTTCAGTGCGGTGGCGAGCGTAACCGCCTCGGCCGGGATGCCGACATCGGCGCCAGCCTGTCCGACGGTCGTCAATCCGGTGCGGATCGGCAACTGACCGGTAATGAAGTTCGCCCGGCCCGCCGTGCAACTCGCCTCGGCATAATAGTCGGTGAACATCATGCCTTCAGACGCCAGCTTGTCGAGGTTCGGCGTCTTTCCCGACATCATGCCGCGATGGTAGGCGCCGATGTTGAACCAGCCGACGTCGTCGCCCATGATGACGAGTATGTTGGGCGGCCGTTGCTGTTGTTGAGCTGATGCCGGAAAATTGGCGAGCGTCAGGGTGGTGGAAAGCGCGACTGCGCTTGACCAGAAAAGGTTACGCATACTCATGGGATTTTCTCCGATTGATTTTCGGACTGCTTGCGCAGTGAGCGGACCCAAAGTGCTTTTCAGACTATCGACGCGGGGAGCCATGCAACAAAACGTTTCATGGCCCGCATAAGAAGAGCTTACGGGGCTTCGCTAGAAAGGGTGGCAGCAAGCCACCGCGGAAGTTGAGTGGGGATCGGCCGTGCGACTCTTGATCTAGATCAATGCAATCCAGCCGGGCCCGAAACGGAGACACTCGCCGTGCTGCAGGCGGCTTTTCTTCAGTCGGCGGATGGGCCAAACGCTGGCTTCGGCAGCTCATGACGACCCGTTTGAACCGGGCCACAATGGGGGATGCAGAATAGACTCGACCGACCCTACGCAGCCGTTGTCAGCCGCGGCTGTTGCTCGGTGTAGCGCTTGAGCGCCCCGTACTCCTTCATCGTCGGATGGCCCGCCAGGGCCTCAGCCTGAAGGCCAAGGCCCTTGGATCATGACCATGAGCTTCTTCCTTTCGTCAGGCAGCGGCGCGCCGTTCGACTGAGCGCAGCCGCATCGGCTTGCCGCCTGGCGGATTGCGCGGGCCGCCTCCATCCAGCGCGCAAAGCGCATCGAGTATGTCGTCGATGTGCACCGGAGCCTTCAGCCCGTCGGGTGCGCGCAAGGCAGGGCAGGATGCGATGGCGGACGCATCGGAAGCCCAGGAAGCAAGGATCGCACGCTTCTCTGCGAGGCTGAGCGTTGGATCGGCGACGACATCGCGTGGATGGTCGAACACCGTGCCGGGGTGAAGAAGGGCGTTGAAGTCGAAAACGTTGTCGTGCGCGGGCGTCGTCCGCATAGCTGCCTCCATTGAATGACGCTCAGGTGATGCCGCGCGGAAGCCCCGCGCGGCGTTGGTCGGTCCGGCCGTTGATGGATTACGCGGCCCTGGACTCGATCTGGGTGACCTTGCCGGGCGCATCACCGTTGATGGCGATGCGGCGCGGCTTCATGGCCTCCGGGATCTCGCGCTGCAGTTCAACGAGAAGCAGTCCGTTCTCGAAGCGCGCGCCCTTGACCTCGACATGATCAGCCAGGGTGAACTGGCGCTTGAAGTTCCGGGTCGATATGCCGCGATGCAGGAAGGTCTTTTCTTCCCTTTCGGCCCTTTGCCCTTCGAGGGTCAGGACGTTCTGCTCCGCGGTCAGCGTCACTTCGTCCGGCGTGAAGCCGGCGAGCGCCACCGAAATCTGGAAGCGGTTATCGTCCAGCCGTTCGATGTTGTAGGGGGGAAAGCTCTCTTCCGCGGTCCGCTGGACCTCGTCGAGAACATTGAACAGGCGGTCGAAGCCGATAGTCGACCTCCACAGGGGAGTCCAATCATACCTCATAGCCAAATCCTCCTAAGAGCAAGATGGGTACGAGCCGGCGCCGGACACCTGCCGGCGCCCGCCTCAACTTCGGGGCCCGAAAGGCGCCCCGACCGCACCGTGTGCGGCGACCAAAAGAATTGTCAGGCCGGGAAAAAGTTCAAGGGGGGATACCAAAAATTTTTTTGCGGTCCCGTCCCTGCGAACGGGCCGGCTGCGACGCGGAATTGACAGACGAAAGGAGCCGCCTAGATTTTTCCGGGCATTTCCCGCTGAACCATACGGTGTAGGACCCGTAAGCCGGAGGTCAAGTCATGCAGCGACGTCGATCCAAACCTCATTCGTTTGTAGAGCAGCTTTCGCTCGAGAAAGCTCGACTCGAAGCGCAACTGGAGAATCTGTCCGGGGGTCCCGAGCGGGACACCCTTATGGAGAAGATCAGGCAGATCGAGACCGCGTCGCACATCAACGAATGGCTTTCGTCGCCCGGCCTGAAGCCACCCGACCGATGAAAGACTATCAGACACAGCTCGAAAAGTTGCGAAGGGACGCTGCCGAGTGCGCCCGCATCCGCGATCTTGCGCCCGACAAGGCCAAGCGCGCGATGTTCGACCGCCTTGCCAGTCACCTCACGGTTTTGGCGGACCAGGTCGAGATGGCGATGATCGATCGCGGCAAGCGCGAGCATTGACGCGTCAACGTCAGACCTCACCGCTTCGCGTCGTAACGATCCGGATATGGACAGGCCCGTCCATGGTGTCCTGAATATAGTTCTGTGCGGAGGCGATCAGGTGCTCGATGGCGGCATGGTTGTACGAGGGATGCTTTGGGTTCAAGTGCAGGTCGGTTTCGAGAATCATGACTTGAGTCGAACCGGAAGGCGCGACCTCGACGGCGAATGATACGAACGATACGTGCGGGGCTTTGAAGGGCATCTCGATGTCTCCTCTATTTCAGGCGCCGGACGTAGCTGGCACCCCAGCCAAGACCGAGCGTGGCGGCTGCAAGCGAACCCAGCAGCACGCCCAGTTTGGCCGCGTTCAATAACTCTTCGTCGGAGAAGGCGAGCATCGCGATGAAGATCGACATGGTAAAGCCGATGCCTGCAAGCAGGCCGACCAGCCAAACGCCGCCCCACGAAACACCGGATGCAAGCCGACCCCAGCCGAGCCGCACCGCAATCCAGGTGGCGCCGACGATGCCCAGCGGCTTTCCCACGACCAGGGCCACAGCGGTGCCCAGCATCACGTAATCGACGGAGGTGGAGAAACTGGCCCCCGTCAAGGTAACGCCGGCATTCGCCAGGGCGAAGATCGGCATGATGCCGAAGGCGACCCAGGGGTGCATCGCCATCTGCACCCGCGACACCGGCGGCAATAGTTCGCGATTGGCCACGCGAAGATCGCGCAGCGGCTGCTGTAGCTGCTGCGCATCCTTCCTCTCTACCGCATCGCTGCTCCGCAACTGCTTGAGCACGCGCGAGACGATCTCCAGCGGGTGCTCCCTCAAGGTTATCGGCCGCGCCGGGGTGATCAGGCCGAGCGCGACGCCGGCAAGGGTCGGGTGGATCCCGGCGATCAGAAATCCGGCCCAGACCACGGAGCCCGGCACGACATAGGCGAGGGCGGAACCGATTCCCATTCGCTGAAGACCGAGCACCGCCAGGAGACCGAGGGCGGCGACACCGAAACCGCTGATCTGAATTTCGCTGGTGTAGAACACGGCGATGATCAGCACCGCGATGATGTCGTCGATGATGGCGAGAGCGAGCAGGAAGACTCTCACATTGACGGGAATTGACCGTCCCAGAAGTGCGAGTATGCCGACGGCAAAGGCGATGTCTGTCGCGGTCGGGACCGCCCATCCCTGGCTCCGAACCGGATCGCTGTTCAGGCTCAAATAGATGATTGCCGGAACGATGACGCCGCCGATCGCCGCGATCAGCGGAAGAGCTGCCTGGTCCGGTTTGCTCAGTGCCCCTTCATGGATCTCGCGGCGAATCTCCATGCCCACGACCAGGAAGAACAAGGTCATCAGCGCGTCGTTGACCCAGAAATGCAGCGATCGGGAAAATACGTATTCACCGAAACCGACGGTGACCGGCAGGTGCCAGAAGGCATGATAGCTGTGCGCGAATGGAGAGTTCGCCCATATCAGCGCGGCCGCCGCGGCAACCAGAAGGACGGCGCCGCTGACGGCCTCGACATGCAGGAAGCGTTGAAGGGTGCCGAGCGCCTGTTCCGCCAGCCGTTGCGGTCGTGGCAATTCTTCGAATGAAGGACGATTGTTCATGGGGCACGAGGTCTCCGCGTGGCGGCCCGACCATCGCTCGACCTGCCGCTGCTACACGCAGCGAACACCCATGGTGGTGTTCTACACGGCTGCGACGCCGAGGCAACCATATTCGAAAGGCCCATTTCAGAGGCTGCGAACCGCGTCACGTCGTGTCCGGAGGCCGACCGGCGAGCGCCGATGGCTTTATGACATTCCTATGCGGCCGACCGGTTCCTCCCATCGATTTCATACGCCGCCGGAGCGATCTCTTGCCGGAGGCCAAAGATTGCGGCCGAACGCGCTGATCACCTTTGTCGGCGCTCCCAGTCAATCTGGAGGATCAAAGCGATGACTGACATTGAATCCAGGCCAGCCACCACTGTAGCGCTCGATACCGATCCGCTGGCATCGGTATGGGCGCGGTATCTTGCCGCGATTGCCATGACGGCCGCGGCAGCCATTGTGGCCATCGCGGTCGACAGCAAGGTGCATATCCCCAACCTGTCGCTGGTGTTCGTCATTCCCGTGATCATCGCCGGCGTCGGTCTCGGCCTCGGTCCGTCGCTCTGTGCTGCCGTCGTTGGAGCTCTGTCATTCAATTTCTTTCTCACGGAGCCGCGTTATTCTCTGGTCGTCGACGACCCGTCGAACATCTGGGCGATCGGACTGCTGTTTGTCGTCGGCCTCATCGCAAGCGGCGTTGCATTCACATCACGACGGAGGGCGGAAGATGCGAAACGGCTGAGCATGCGGGCGACCATTGTCCAACGATACAGCCGGGACGTCGCGGCGGCCGATAATATCAGTTCGATCCTTTCCATCACGTCCCGGTCCCTCGCGGCTCTATTCCGAACGCCGGCCGTGGCGATGCTCATCGCGGATGACAAGGTCGTTTACATCAAGCGAGCCGGTGACATGGAACCGCAGGAAGCGGAGCTTGGCGCGGCGAGGTCGTCCCTGGTGACCGGATCTGTCGTGCGCGGTGGCGTTTATCCGAACGAAACTTCGCGATTCGATTTCTGGCCCGTGCGAACGGCAGACGGCAGAAATGCCGTTCTCGGACTTGCATTCGATCAGGACGAGCGCCCTGTGGCCCCGGATACGCCAGTCGAGACCATAGCGAATGTTTTGGCGCTGGTGCTCGATCGCCAACGCCGATGAAGAGTGATTGGAGAACGTCATCCGGAAGCAGACGTCCATCTGCCCGACGGGCAAATCACTTCCACATCGGACACCGTCACGCCGTCCATACCCTCGCACAAAAATATTCCGCTCGCGGCGTCGGGCAAATCAGTGATTTAACTCCGCGCGTCTCACCCGTTACGAGGGGCGGCTCGCGATCGTCACGAACGCGCGGTGGGATGCGGTGGACGCGGATTGCGCAGAAGACGAGCGCGCATGATGCGTACGGCGAAGTCGTGTGGTCCTGACGTCGCGGTGCTGGCGTCAAGTTCCTGGGAAGCAAGCTTCCTGGGGATGACAGTGGCAAAAGAGCCGTTCACTGGGGAGAGCA
>DAIMKE010000230.1:0-7888 GCA_036721875.1 Bradyrhizobium sp.
CATGATTGCGCGTCCACCGCTTGGCCTGTGGCCGGCGTTTTCCGAATTGCAGGCGGACTATCGCACCGGCATGGGCGAGCAACGCCGGATCGCCGTCAACGATGACGTCGCCGTGCAGATGAACTGCAGAACCAGCATCTCGATCGGGGCGGGCTCCGATTTCGACATGATCAATCTGATCGCAGGCGAGGCATCGTTTGCCACCGCCGACCGGTTGCGTCCGTTCAGGGTTGTCGCCGCGGCTGGGAGTGCGTCCGCCGTCAACGCCCGCTTCGATATGCGCGTTCTGGGTTCTACCGCCCGCGTCACCTGCTTTGCAGACGCTGTCCGTGTCGTACATGGAGGCGACGCCGTGGCACTCGCGCCGCGACAGCGCGTAACCTATGACGACCACGGATTGGGCCCGATCGTTGCGATCGATCCGGTGGTGGCCGCGGCCTGGCAGGACGGCCTGATGATCTTCAACATGACGCCGCTTTCCGAGGTGATCGACGAGCTGAATCGCTACCGTAGCGGCCGGATCGTACTGCTCAACCCGGATGTCGCGCAGGCGCCGGTGAATGGCCGATTCAGGATCGACCGGCCGCAGGAAGCCCTGGCGCAAATCGAACGGGCGTTCGGCCTGCGCCAGCGCCTGCTACCCGGCGGACTGGCACTGCTAAGCTGATGGCGATTGCTGGCGTGCGCGGGTTGTCACGATAATTTCACAAAACTTCGTTGAGGCATCGGTCCGCGGGAGGTGTCCCATCAGTGGGTCTGCGCGCGCGGACCATCCATGATGCTCTCCATCGAAAGCAGCCCGATGTCCCTTCAGATCACCGCGTCCCGGCGCAGTCGCTTCCCGCATTCTCGTTCTCGCGCCGTGCTGCTCGCCGGCGCCAGTATGGCTGCGCTGCTGCTCGGATCGGTTGCAGGAGCCGATGCGCGCAGTCTGGGTGGCGGGAATTCAGCATCGGCTGCCGCCGCGGCAGCTTCTTCAGCGGCACAAGCCGCTACACAGCAGTCAGCAGCAGTTGCGGCGCGGGCCATGACCCGGGCCACTCAATCCCTGCAGGCCATGCGCAGCAGCCAGGCCTCTGCCCGCGCCGCGGCGCTGGCGGCGCAGAGCGCCGTGCCGAACGGGCTCACCGCGGGAGGGCTGGTGGTCGCGCCGGGCGCGGTTCCGAGCGTTACCGATGGAGGCGCCGGGCTGTGGCAGGGCGCCAATCTTCCAACCCAGACCCCGGCAGGCGGCCGAACCCAGGTCGAAGTCAAGCAGACGCAAGCAAAGGCGATCCTAAGCTGGTCGAGCTTCAATGTCGGTCGCGAGACCGATCTGTACTTCAATCAGACCGCCGGTGGCGCTGACGTCGCGAACTGGATTGCGCTCAATCGCGTCACCGATCCCGGCCTCGCACCGAGCCGCATCCTCGGGAGCATCAGGGCCGAGGGCCAAGTCTACATCATCAATCGCAACGGGATCATTTTCGGCGGATCGGGTCAGGTCAACGTGCACACCTTGATCGCCTCTTCGCTCAGCCTGGACAATGACCAGTTCATGTCGGGGATCAACGTTCAACGGAAGATCAACTCGGGAGCGGACAACTTCTACGGCCTCCCCACCTTTGGCGATCACGCCACGGAAGCGCCGAACAAATGGGTCTCGCTCACTCACGCGGCGCAGGTCGCTCCGGCGCCGATCGGCGATCCGCCCGCCGATGTCATTGTCGAGGCAGGTGCGTTGATCGATACACAGACCGGCGGCAAGGCGATGCTGTTCGCGCCGCACGTTGCCAATGCCGGCATCATCAGGGCCCCGGATGGCCAGGTGATCCTGGCCGCCGGCGAGCAGGTGTGGCTGTTGCCGCCCAAATCCGTCTACGCCAATCCGTTGCGTGGATTTGATGTCGCCGTGTCGGCCGCCTCGCCCTATCTGCTCGAGTATTCTCAGGCAGCCAACGTTGTGACGGAAGGCGCTGTCACGAGCGCGTTCCATATCGCCGTTCAAACGATCCTGCTGCCCGCCATGAACCAGCGGGCGGCCGCGGTTGGCTACAAGGCCGTGAATACCGGCGTGGTCGAGGCGGAGCGCGGCAACATCACCATGCAGGCCCGCGAGGTGGTGCAGAACGGGGCGCTGTATGCCTCAACCGCGCTGGGCAACCGGGACGGATCGATCGTGCTGCGCGCCTGGGGACAGGGCCTGGCGGCCTTCTATACGGCGGATGAGACCTGGAACAACGTGCTGTACGCCTGGTCGCCCGGCACGCTCACCATCGGTGCTGGCAGCGTCACCACGGTGATGCCAGATATCAAGGATGCCGGCACCATCGAGATCGGCGCGCTCAACGAGCGTTACCGAGCCGGCAAAGTCGATCTGCGCGGCTATCTGATCAACATCGAGTCCGATGCCAGTATTGTCGTGCCCTCCGGCGCCATCACGGCGGTCGCGAGCAGCAAGGCGTTCGCCGCGTCGAAGCCGCTGGACTATCCTCCGGAAGACCCGGGTGACGGCAGCCGGATCTACATCGACAACGACGCGATTTTGAGCGTGGCCGGCCTGCAGGACATCCTGCTGGCAATGGAAAGCAACGTGGTCAAGGCCGAGTTGCGCATCAACGAGCTGCGCGACTCGGTGCTGTACCGCGACTCATGGCTGCGCGGCGAAACGATCTATGTCGACAGGCGCAAAAGCGGCGCTTTCGCCGATGGCCCGATGTCCGCGGTCGACTGGGGCGATGGCTCTGCCGGCGCATGGGTGGGCACGCCGCTCGCCGACGTCAGTGCCTGGGTGGGAACGGGCGCGACCACCTTGATGGAACTATCGACCAAGGGAGGCACGATCACGCTGAAGTCGGGCGGCGACATTGTCGCCCGGGCGGGCTCGGTCCTCGACGTATCGGGTGGCTCGGTCCGCTATGCCGATGGCTGGATCCGGACGACGAAGCTGTTGGGTGCGGATGGCCGCATCTATGACGTTGCGGACGCGACGCCTGATCGGATCTACATCGATATCTTCGATGGCGGCTTTGTCAGAAATCATGCGCGTTGGGGCATCAAGGAAACCTGGTCAAGTCCGCTCGGCAAGGGAGGCCGCGGGCGTTTCGAGCCCGGCTATACCGAGGGGCGCGCTGCTGGCAGCCTGGTGATCTACAACGGCGCGGGACTGGTGCTGGAGGGCGACATCTCCGGCGGCGTGGTCACCGGCGAGCGCCAGGCCGCCAGCGGCAAGACGGCGACGGCGGGGAAGCTGCAGATCGGCGGTTCGGGCGACGCCGATCGCGCCTGGCTCGTTTCGAACCTGATCATCACATCGACTCCGGTCCGGCTGGAGGAGGGTTTCTCCGTTGCGGATGTGCTGCCGACCGCCTTCTACGATCCCGGCATCCCACGCTCCAAGACCACCCATCTCGACGTCGAAAGCCTCAACAGGTCGGGCATGGGCAACGTCGTGCTGTTCTACGACAAATCATTCGAGCTGACCGAAGGGACCGATCTCAGGCTGACGCAAGGCGCTTCACTCACCATCGCCGAGAACATTTCCGAAGTATTCCCGACGTCTGCCACGATCAACGGATCAATCCGGATTGCGGGCGGCAATATCGTCCTGCAATCGGGGACCACGGTGCGTCTCGGCGCCGCCGGGAAGCTCGACGTCAGCGGTGATGTCGCCGGACAATATACCGCGGCCGGCCGGACGGTCACGGTCGATGGTGGTGCCATCTCGGTGGAGGCCGCGGCGATCGATATCGCGGCGGGCGCCGTGCTCGACGTTTCAGGCGGCGCTTGGCTGACTACGCGAAGCGGCAAGCAGACACTGAAACTCGGTGATGCAGGTGAGATCACGCTGGTCAACGTCGGCAACGACGACCTCGCCGCCGTGGACATGCGGGCCTACGCTGCCGGATCCGGCGGAAGCCTGAGAATCAGGACCGCGGCCGACATTCAGATCGGCGGTGCGATGCTGGCCGATCCGGCGGTGTTGTACCTGCCGGCGACGATGTTTGCCGAACGCGGCTTCAGTTCGGTCCGGATCGACACCCAGGGCAGTGTGGTCGTTCCGGATAAGGTCGAGGTCACGCAGAGACCAGTTGGCGTCGAACTCACGGGCAGCCGCCTGTCAGGGTCAGCGACCGGATTGCGGATCGACGACGTCGGCCGGCTTCGGGTATTGGACCTGCAGTACCGGCTCGAGCGTGATGCTACCTTAATCAAAATCGACGCGGACAAGACAATCCGCATCGGCGCAGATGCCCGTCTGGCCACGGATGTCGGGGGCAGTATCGAACTGACGAGCAGCGCGACGAGCGGTTCGCCATCGATACAGATCGACGGCGCCATCGACGCGCCGGCAGGATCCGTCAGGATAACGGCGCCGTCCATCGTGCTGGGAAGCGCCGCCCGCGTGACCGCAACAGGCGTTGCAGCGATCTATGCCGATCCCGGGAAGCGCCTTCGCACCGGGCAGGTTCTGGATGGGGGCTCGGTGATTTTGTCCGGGGCCATTACGCTGGCTCGATCGACCGTGATCGATGTTTCCGGCGCAGCCGGCACGATCGATAATCCGGCGAGGCGGCGCGGCGTGATCGCACCGTTGCAGTTGTTCAGCAATGGCGGGACGATCACGCTCTCCGGAGAAAACGGACAGGGGTCGCGCGTCGACGCGGTACTGTCAGCCCATGGCGGCGGAGGCGGTGCGTCAGGTGGTGCACTGACGATCGACGATTCCAATTCATCCGGCAGCGGCTCGAGCCTTTACGTATACGGGGCGGCGACTGATGCTGACATTCCGGGTCACTCCGCCTCGTTCAAGGTCTCCGACCTCGTCCTGTCGAATGGCGGTTTTGCGTCGATCAGCCTGGTGGCGAAGAATGGATTGGAGCTGGCTGACGGCGTCAGTCTGAACCTGCCCACCACCGCCGTTTCCGTCACTGCACCGACGATTTTCGCCAGCACGGCGGGCGCAATCGCACAGATCCGCGCGGCTTACATCTCGCTTTACAACGGAAATGGCGCGCTCGCCCCGGTCGCACCGGCAGCGGGAAAGCTGTTGCTCGAAGCCTCCCTGATCGACATCGGCAATGCCGCCATCCGCGGGTTTGCCGAGACCGAACTGGCGGCGGCCGACATTCGTTTCGTCGGTCAGCAAGTCAACAATGATTACCGGGCCCTGCTGGACGTCGACGGCGCCCTGGTACTGCGCGCTGCGCAGGTCTATGCGGCCTCCACCGTAACGGCGACGGTCAGGGCGGCCGACCGGATCACGGTGCAGCAGAATGGAACGGCCGGCTTGATCTATTCGGCTGCCGGAGCGCTGGTCCTCGAGGCCCCGGTCATCGAACAGAATGGCACGTTACGGGTCCCATTCGGATCGATCACGCTGAAGGCCACGGACAGGCTCATCCTCGGCGCGGGAAGTGTTACCTCCGCTTCCGGTGCCGGGCTCGTCGTGCCGTACGGCAATCTGCGCAACGGCGAAGAGTGGATTGCGCCCGACGCGAAGCTCGTGAACGGCGTGATCGCGTCGCTCGCCGGACCGCCCGAAAAGAAGGTCGTGCTCGATGCGCCGGCGATTGAATTGAAGGCCGGGGTGGTCATCGATATCCGCGGCGGCGGCGACCTGCACGCGTGGGAGGCGGTGCCGGGCCCCGGCGGCTCGCACGACGTTCTGGCGATGCCGGGAGTCTACGCCGTCGTGCCGGCAAGCGGCCCGGCCAATGCCCCGAACGGTGTGGCGGTCGGCAGCCGTATCTGGCTGGCCGGCGGAGGCGGCCTTGCGGAAGGCTGGTACACGCTGCTGCCGGCGCACTACGCGCTGCTGCCCGGCGGCTACGCAGTGCAAGTAATGGCCGGCACCGAGGGCAGGGCCATCGCGAGCAGCACGGGGATGCCGGACGGCACGGTGCTGATGGCGGGCCGCACGGGGAACGCATTAAATGGCTCGTCGCAGTCGCTCAGCTCCATCTGGCGGGTGATGTCGGGCGATGTCGTGCGCAAGTACAGCGAATATAACGAGGCCAGCGCCAACGCCTTCTTCTCGTCGGACGCCTTCAAGCTCACGCGCTACCGATTGAACGGCGAGACGATTGTCACGCCGCGCCTTCCCATGGACGGCGGCTCGGTGATCTTCAAGGCCACTGAACAATTGATTTTGGATGGACAGTTGCAGGCGCAGGCGGCGGCCGGCGGCCGGGGCGGCCTGGTGGATATCGCCGCTGCCAGGATCGCGGTGGTCGGCGCGGGCCACGACACCAGCGGCCTCGCCGGATATCTGATCCTGGATGCGGATCGCTTGAACACCTTCGGCGCCGCCAGCCTGTTATTGGGAGGCGTGCGCAGCGGTGTGTCTCAAGGCCTCGGTGTGGAGGTGACGGCCGACAGCGTCGTGGTGCGCAACGACGAGAACAGTGCCCTGACCGGGCCCGAGCTCATTCTCGCCGCAAGGGACGAGGTCACCGTCGCGGCAGGCAGCGTGCTCAGGGCCAAAGGCGAGATCGCTGGAGGGACCGGCGATCTGATCATGAAGCCAAACGTGCCGGAGCAACTCAACGACAACGGAACGTCCTGGGATCCTTCGGACGACTACGTCATCCCCGCGCGGGATTGGGGCGCGCTGATCCGATTGTCGAACGGCGATGCCGCCAAGGTCGTGCGCAGCGGCGTCGATACGACGGTGAGTTACGGAACAGTCGATATCGGCGCCGGCGCCGTGCTCGCCGGCGGCAAGGCGTTGATCATCGACGCCACCCGCAACACGATCGTGGCCAGTTCCGCGCAGGTCTCGGGCCGGTCCATCGCACTCGGCGGCAGCCGGATCGGCTTCGGCGGTGGCAGCGAGGGGCTGGTATTCGATGTTGCCGCCCTGGCGCGCTTCGCCGATGCACAGAACCTGACGCTGCGCAGCTACTCTACCATCGATTTCTACACCGGCATCAATTTCGGCGCCGCCGGACTGGGATCGGTGACGCTCGATGCGGGCGCCCTGGTTGGGCGTACCTCCGGTACCGTGGCGGTCGCCGGCGACACCATCGTGTTGCAGAACAGCGGCGGCGTCTTCACCGAGCCCGGCGTGGCCACGCAAGGCGCGCTGACCGTCACCGCCAATGAGCTGGTGCTGGGCGAAGGCGACAAGGTGCTGCGCGGCTTCGGCTCGGTCGCGCTGACCGGCATCAACGCAATCATCGGCGACGGCCATGGCTCGCTCAATGCCGGTACGGCGATCGTCACGCTGACGACTCCGGTGCTGACCGGACGCAACGCCGGCAATCAAAGCGTGATCACAACGGGCGCGCTGACGCTTGCTTCGACCGGTGGCGCATCGACGTTGGCGGCCGCCGCCAGCCTCGGCACCATCATCTCGCTGTCGGGCGGCAGCCTCACGGTCGGCGGGCGCATCGACGCCCTCGGCGGCGGCGTGAACCTGACCGCAACCAATGGCGACGTCAAAATCATCGACGGCGCCGTCATCGACGTCGGCGGGCTGGCGGTGCAGTTCTACGATATCACCGAACATGCAGATGCCGGCAGGATCGCCGTGACCGCGCTGGGTGGTGGAGTCCGCCTCGACGGCGGCGCGGTCCTCAATCTCAAGGCCGCCGCGGGTGGCGGTAATGCCGGCACGCTGTCAGCGGTTGCGACGGGCGGCGGCGTAACGCTGGACGGCACCATCGATGCGCATGCGGCGAACGGCAAGGGTGGATCGTTCGTACTCGACATCGTGGCGCTGCCCGATTTCGCCGGGTTCAGTCAGCGGCTGGAGAATGCCGGGTTCACCGCCTCGCGCCAGTTCCGCATCCGCAGCAACGACGTGGTGGTGGACGGCACAACGAAGGTGGACTCGTTCACGCTGGTGGCCGACACCGGCAAGGTCACGGTCAGAGGCGCGATCGACGCTCGCGCCGCTTACGGC
>DAIMKE010000231.1:0-7884 GCA_036721875.1 Bradyrhizobium sp.
CCATTATGGCCCGCGGGAACCGCCGTGCCAACTCAGCCGGGTTCGGATTCCGGAGCCAGCGCGGCAAAAACGGTTTCCGGCGAATGGGCGATCACGGCCAGCAGCGCGCGCGCCGGGCCGCGCGGGGCACGCTTGCCCTGCTCCCAGTTGCGGATGGTCTCGACCGGGACGCCGAGCCTTGCCGCGAATTCGATCTGGGTCAGTTGCGCGCGGCGGCGGAGATCGCGCACCGCAGACAGTGCCGCAGGATCGCAGGGCGCTTCAGTGGCCGGTGCCGTCGCACGCGCGGGCGTCGCAGGCGCGAGCGGAAATTCCTGCCCGTCCCGCAATTCGACGATCCGTCCGTCCGCTTTCAGCCGCAAGCGCTGCATGTCGACCTCGTGAGCCGACATCATCGGGCACGCGCGTTAAGGTCCGATTAACGATAAAAAAGGCAGGCTATTTCAACCCGAACCACAGCGTGGCGATACCGAGGAACGAGAAGAAGCCGACCACGTCGGTGATGGTGGTGACGAAAGTGCCCGACGCCACCGCGGGGTCCGCCCGCACCCGCTCCAGCACCATCGGGATCAGGATGCCGCCGAGCGCGCCCGCAATCAGGTTGCAGATCATGGCAAGTCCGATCACGACGCCGAGGCCCGGGATCTTGAACCAGGCCACGGCGGCGACGCCGGTGATCACGGCAAAAGCGAGACCGTTGACGAGGCCGACCATCGCCTCGCGCATCACGACGCGATACGCATTGTTGGAACCGAGTTCTCGGGTGGCCAGCGCCCGCACCGCCACCGTCATGGTCTGGGTCGCGGCATTGCCGCCCTGGCTCGCCACGATCGGCGCCAGCACCGCAAGCGCCACCATCTTTTCGAGCTGGCCCTCGAACAGGCCGAGCACCGCCGATGCCAGAAACGCCGTCGCCAGATTGACGAGCAGCCAGTTGAAGCGGGCGCGCGCGATGGTCCAGACGTTGTCGGAGAGTTCTTCGTCGCTGGTGACGCCGCCGAGCGCCTTCAGGTCCTCGTCGGCCTCCTCCTCGATGACGTCGACGACGTCATCGATGGTGATGACGCCGACCAACCGGTTAGTAGTGTCGACGACAGGGGCTGCGACCAGATTGTACTTGCCGAACATCCGCGCGACTTCCGCCAGGTCGTCCAGCACCGGCACCCGGCGGCGGTCTTCCTCGATCAGTTCGGAGAGCGGCACCGGCCGGCGGGCGCGCAACAGCGTGTCGAGCGACACCGCGCCCTGCCAGTGCTGCTGGGCATCGACCGCGTAGATCTCGTAGAAGCGATCGGGCAGATCGGGGGTGTCGCGCATGTAGTCGATCGCCTGCCCGACGGTCCAGTCCGGCGGCACCGCAATGAACTCCGACTGCATGCGCCGGCCCGCTGAGTTCTCCGGATAAAGCAGGCTGCGCTCCAGCGGCGCGCGCTCTGCCGGCGGCAGCTTGTCGAGGATCTCTTCCTTGTCCTCGGCATCGAGGCCTTCGAGCAGTTCGACGGCGTCGTCGGACTCCAGTTCGCGCACGCCTTCCGCGACGGTCTCGGGTTCGAGTTCCTCGAGAATTTCCTCGCGGACGGCATCGTCGACCTCGTTGAGCGCCGAGAAGTCGAAATCGGTGCCGGTCAGTTCGACGAGCTTGACGCGGTCTTCGGGTTCGAGGGCGCCGATCAGATCGCCGAGATCGGCCTCGTGAAGTTCGGCCACCACTTCGCACAGTAGCGGCCGGTCAGCCGCGGCGATGGCGCGGGCAACGGCCTCGACGAATTCGTGCCGGAGTTGTCCTTCTTCATCCCGCATCGGCAGGTCGAGCGGAGAGCCTTGCTCAGGGTGCGCACCGTCGGCCTGGGCAACGTCGATATCCTCGGCCATGCCACGCCTCGCCGGTTTGACAGAATGGGAGAACTCGTCTGAGCTATCGCAGCACGCATTACCCAATCGGCAACACAAAGCGCAATGCCAAATATGTCGAACTGCGAATGACCGGAAAGTTCATCACTGCACTGTGTTCGGCGCTCTCGGCGTCGATTGTCTTCGTGGCGGCAGCAGAGGCCGCCGAATGCCCCCGCAAGGACGCACTCGGCACCTCACGCATTCTCGCCGTCGATGCCGCTACCTCGCCGCGCGTGGGCTCGAAGAGTTTTCCGCAGACACTGCCCCTCGAAGACCGCGAAGTAGTACTGACTTTCGATGACGGACCATGGCCGGGCACGACGCCGAAAGTGCTGGCGGCGCTGGCGCATGAATGCGTGCGCGCCACCTTCTTCCTGATCGGCAAACCCGCCGCCGCACGCCCCGATATGGTGCGGGCATTGGCCGCACAGGGGCATACCGTCGGACATCACACCTGGACCCATCACAATCTGAAATACATGAAGCCGGACGCGGCGACCGGGGAGATCGACAAGGGCATTGCCGCCGTCGAGACGGCGCTGCACGGCAGGGCCACGACCACCCCGAGCACGCCGTTTTTTCGGTTTCCGTTTTTTGACATGACACCGGCAACGCTGGAAGACCTGCAACGGCGCCGCATCGTCGTATTCGGCGCCGACCTCTGGGCCAGCGATTGGCAGCCAATGACGCCGGCGCAGCAACTGAAATTGCTCACCGAGAGGCTGCAAATCGCGCGCAAGGGCATCATCCTGCTGCACGATCCCAAGACGCAAACCGCGGCCATGCTGCCGTCCTTCCTGCGCTGGCTCCGCGATAATCGCTACCGCGTGGTCCACATCGTTCCAGCCAATGCCAAAACCGTGACCGGCAAGGCACATTAAAGCCAAAATCGGCGTGAAATTCATGGGTTTGAAATACGATTCTTGATGCCTCGTGTAAGCATGGCGTTCGCAGACAGCGTTTCCGAGCGAAGTGGTTAGCGTCAAAAATAGTTTTGAACCCCTGGTTCTGATTCATCAGACGCGGGTGGAAATGAAGCCGGGGTAGTATGATCGCTAGCGTATTTGGGGAGTTGCGGCTGCGGACCGCGGCCGTTTCCGGTCTGGCCGCATTGGCATGCGTCGCCGCACAGAATGCTTCGGCCGCCGACTGCCCGGGCCATCCCGGTGCTATCGGGACGTCGCGCACGATTGTGGTCGACCCGCGTCAGTATCCCATCATCGGCACCATGCAATATGGCAAGACTCTGCCGCTGGAAGACCGCGAGGTGGTGCTGACGTTCGACGACGGCCCGCTGCCGAAATACAGCAACCAGATCCTCGACATTCTCGCCGCCCATTGCGCCAAGGCGACCTTCTTCCTGGTCGGACGTCAGGCCCAGGACAATCCCGAAGGCGTACGCAAGGTGCGCGACGCCGGCCACACCGTGGCTACCCACACCCAGAACCATCCCACCGGCATGGATCGCCTGCCGCTCGACCGCTCCAGGCAGGAGATCGAACGGGGCATCGCGTCGGTGACCGCGGCGCTGGCCGACGGCACCGCGCCCGCGCCGTTCGTTCGCATGCCCGGCCTGCGCACCAGCGACGGGATCGAGGAATTTGCGCGCGCCAAGGGGCTCCAGGTCTGGAGCGCCGATTTTCCCGCCGACGACTGGCGCGATGTCTCCGCCAATCGCGTCTATGAGCTTGCGATCAAGCGTCTGGAGGCCAAGGGAAAAGGAATCCTCCTGCTGCACGACATTCAGCCGCGCACGGTCGCGGCGCTGCCGAGAATCCTGCACGAATTGAAAGTGCGCGGCTATCGCATCGTTCACGTGGTGCCCGCAGGCCCGGGACGGCCGGCGACGCCGACCGAGCCGCAGCAATGGCAGCTGCATCCGGCGTTGGAGGTGGCGGCCACCTCGCACTGGCCGAAAATTCCGCGATTCGCATTTGCCAGCACTGCCGCGCTCCCCGCCCCGGCACTGTCCGACTTAGACTGGCGCAGCACCGATCCCGGCGCACGCACACAGCGGCGCGCGCGCGGCATTCCATTGCCGCGCACCACGCTGTGGCCGAGACAACCGGCATTGCCCCAGCAACAGGCGCTTGCCGCGCTTCCGGTACCGGCCGCAAGCATTTTCAGGGTTCCGGAATCGACCCGCGTAACGATGTTGGCCAAGGCTACGACCAAGACTGCGGCAAGAAATCTGACCGCCCAGACACCGTGGGCCACGGAGGTTTCTGCCAAGCTCGCCGGCAAGCCGCGCCGTCAACGCGGCCCTGTGGCGGTTCAGCCGGCGGCATCCGTGGCTCAGCCGCCCGAGGAAGCCAACGGCACCGCCCAGAAGCCTGCGGCACCCGCAAGGAAGAACGGCCGATCCGCTCACGTTGCCGGCTAGACTGGAACAAGCGCTGGCGCGTTGTCTGCGCAGCTCAGTTCGTTACGATCTTGGCGATGCAGAGCAGGATGACGAGCGCGAGGAACAGCAGGTCGATATAGGCTTTCATCTCGCCGGCATAGCGGAGAGCAGAGACATCACCGACGATCTGCTTGCGCGCGGTTGCGGCATTCGGTCCCTCGGCAGCCGCCACGGCCAGGCGCCGCGCCTCGGCCTCCAGCCGTTCGATGCGCTGGAAGAAGTGAAACGACCGCAGGGCGGACGCCGCGTGCATGCCGGCATAGACCAGCACGAGTACCGCGACCACCACGCGATGCTGGTACTTCTCCAGGAAGTTCAGAGCGAGATAGACCAACGCCAGGAACACGAAGTTGGACAGGAATCGGTAGGCGTAGCTCAGGAACAACATGGATATGCTCCGGGTGGTCTTTGGGAGCGCCGAACTGCGGCGGGCGGACCGGAATCACCGGTCGGCGGCTGTCCCTAGATTACGCGAACGCCACTAAAGCAAGGTACCCACCAGCACCCTGCCCCAAAGGAATCATGCGCCGTGTCATTGCGGACACGCGTACTTCCGGTTGAATTGGATGGGATTAACTATCTGCAGGATTTGTGGTGCGCTCGGAGGGACTCGAACCCCCACGATTTTACTCACTGCCACCTCAAGGCAGCGCGTCTACCAATTCCGCCACGAGCGCTTGGGATACCGGTTGGATGGATGCCGTCCGCCGGATCAACGGCGCCGATGTAACAAATCAGGGATGGAGGGACAAGGCAGTTTTGCGCTCGGATAACTACCTGACATCAGGCGATTTCGGCAGCATTTGCTTGACTTCGACCGCGATCCGGTTGCGATCCACCAGCACCACGCCGGAAGCCACCGGAAGGTTGTTGGCGAGGATCTTGACCTCGTCGGCCTCGGTGGCGTCCAGTTCGATGATGGCGCCGCGGGAGAGCCGCATCACCTGGTGGATGGGCATGGTCGTGGTGCCGAGCACCACCATCAGATCGACTTTGACTTTATCGAGGGTTGCCACTTCTGAACCGCCAAACGGGGACTAGATTGTCTGGTTCCACCAGACCACGTCATGGTTAGCCAATGGTTAATGACCGCCAAAGCCTTGATTTGACGACCTTTGCGCAGCCTGCCGGCGGCGGCGAGGTCGAATGGCGGATTACCGCGAATCCCGTGCCCTACCCCGAGGCCGTGGCCGAAATGGAGGCCCGCGCGGCTGATATCGCCGACCGTAAAGCGCCCGAACTGGTATGGCTGCTCGAGCATCCTCCGCTCTATACCTCAGGCACCAGCGGCAAGCAGGACGACCTGCTCGATCCGCGCTTTCCGATGTTCGCCACCGGCCGCGGCGGACAGCTGACCTATCACGGTCCGGGCCAGCGGGTGGCCTATGTGATGCTCGACCTGAAGCGTCGGCGGCCGGACGTGCGCGCCTATGTCGCCAGCCTGGAAGAATGGATCATCCGCACCCTCGACGCCTTCAACGTCCGCGGCGAGCGACGCGAGGATCGCGTCGGCGTCTGGGTCCGGCGGCCCGACAAGGGCGCCGGCCATGAAGACAAGATCGCGGCGATCGGCGTCCGCCTGCGACGCTGGGTGTCGTTCCACGGCATCGCGATCAATGTCGAGCCGGACCTGTCGCATTTTTCCGCGATCGTGCCCTGCGGCGTCGCCGATCCCCGCTATGGCGTCACCTCGCTGGTCGATCTCGGTCTGCCGGTGACAATGGTGGACGTCGACGTCGCTCTGCGGCAGGCGTTCGAGCATGTGTTCGGCACGACGGGTGCGCGGCTGCCGGAAGCGACGGCCTAGGAGCGTGGCCCCGCCTGTAATTCGCCGCCGCCAAGAAAGTTCGGAAATCGGGGAACCAATCAGTCCTTCGCGCGTTTGCGCCTGTTAAACAGGCAGTCGGATGTTCAGGAAAGAAGAGCAACAACAAAGGGATCTGTTCGAGAGCGAACGAAATTTCCGACTTCTGGTTGAAAATGTTGCCGACTACGCGCTGTACATGCTGGACCCGACGGGCATCATCACCAGCTGGAACATCGGCGGCCAGCGGATCAAGGGCTACGCGCCCGGCGAAATCATCGGACAGCACTTCTCCCGGTTCTATACGGAAATCGACCGCGCCAACGGGAAGCCGATTAGTGCGTTGCGTACCGCCACGGAACATGGCCGGTACGAAGAGGAAGGCTGGCGCGTGCGCAAGGACGGCACCTTCTTCTGGGCCAGCGTCGTCATCGACCCGATCTACGAGGGCGGCAAGCTGGTCGGCTTCGCCAAGATCACCCGCGACATCACCGAGCGCCGCGAGGCGCAGCTCAAGCTCGAGCAAATGCAGCAGCAGCTTGCGGAATCGCAGAAGCTCGACGCGCTCGGCCAGCTGACCGGCGGCGTGGCGCACGACTTCAACAACCTGCTCATGATCATCAGCGGCAGTCTGCACATGCTGAAGAAGGGAATGGAAGACGATCCGAAGCGTGCGCGCGCCGTATCGGCGATCGAAACGGCGACCCAGCGCGGCGCCGCCCTTACCAACCAGTTGCTGACATTCGCGCGGCGGCAGAGCGTCAATCCGCAAGCCGTCGATGTCTGCGAGCGCATCAACGCGCTGCGCGAAGTGCTCCAGACCGGCGTCGGCAGCGCGATAACGCTGCAGGTCGACATCGACGAGCATGTCTGGCCGGCGCTGGTCGATGTCGCCGAATTCGAAACGGCGCTGGTCAATCTCGTCATCAATGCGCGCGACGCCATGGCCGCCGGCGGCACGATCACGGTTTCAGCCCATAACGAAACGCTCGGGGAAGAAACCAGGGCCGGCGATTACGTCGCGGTCTCGGTGGAAGATACCGGCGTGGGCATCGCCCCGGATGTGCTCGGCAAGATCTTCGATCCCTTCTTCACCACCAAGCCGATCGGCAAGGGTACGGGACTGGGGCTCTCGCAGGTTCACGGCTTCGCGCATCAGGCCGGCGGCACGATCAGGGTCGACAGCGAACTCGGCAAGGGCACCACGATCACGATGCTGCTGCCGCGCAAGGATGATTTTTCGCGGGTTGATAAAGCCGATGCCGGCCAAACCAGCGGCAGCGGCACCGTATTGCTGGTCGAAGACAACCCTGATGTCGCAATCGTCAGCGCCAACCTGCTGGAGCAGCTCGGCTACACCGTCCGCAGGGTCGAAAACGCCGAAGCGGCGCTCCGCGAAATCGAACGCGACGGAATCGATTTCGTGTTTTCCGATATCGTCATGCCAGGCAAGATGGACGGCCTCAGCCTCGCGCGCCATCTCAGGGCGGTCCGGCCGGGGCTGCCGATCCTGCTGGCGAGCGGCTACAGCGATGCCGCCATCAACGTGCACGGTGATTTTCCCATTCTGCGCAAGCCATACGAAATCCACCAGCTCAGCCAGGCGATCGCGAAACTGACGCGGTGATATCCCCTGCGCGCTCGCCAAGCGCCGACGCCGCAGATATCGCAAGCCGGTTCCCTATACGGAACACCGGCGACCCCGACTATTCCGCTTTTTCCCGATCCATTATTAACCGGTTCGGCACCGATCGCCTCTTAAGTTCAGGCGTGTTGCCGGCCA
>DAIMKE010000232.1:0-7873 GCA_036721875.1 Bradyrhizobium sp.
AAGCTCCTGCGCCAAGCCGACAACCCCACCGATCAGCAAGCCGCCTGACCTTCACACATCGCCATTATAGAACTCGCCGTGCCCGCGCGCATGCGTCAATCAGGCGGTCTTCGTCGTATGCGTACATCGATCCGGTCTTGATACTTGGCCCACTGCGCCCGCCACCCGGCCCTAAAGGACCGGGTGGTAGCGCGCAAGCGGGTCAAAGCGCCGGCGATGGACATGCCTCGAAAGTTGGATGGGGCCGCCGCTGAATTTTGGATCCCGTCCGGCCTGCAGCCGTTCTGCGGATCCCTCGAGGTGTAGCAATTTTCGGATCTACGGGGCCGGCGCGGCCGATCGCATCAGCCGGTACCGTCGTCTGCACTACCGCCGCTCGAGTAGCCACGACGGGACGGAAAGCCGAACAACGGTTCTATATTAGCGGGATTTCCGAATACCGGTGATCATCACAGCGTTTCTGAGCTTAGCTACTTCAAACTGCACGAAATCCCCCGGGCGCAAATCTTTTAGCATACGCCGGTTCGTGACATGGAACGGCATTTCCATGGCCCGCATTCTGATGCTGCCATCGGCACTTTGCATATCTTCCGTCAGGATGGTGACTGAAGGAGCAGCACCCGAACCCGTGTCGATGGCTCGGATCTGACCTTTCGCATGCACGTGCCCCGATGGAGAGACAAGGTATCTGTGCTCCCGATCCAGCTTTTCCATCCACTCGCTAGGCGTTGTCGTCAGCGTTTGAGCCTCTGCAGGCATGAAACCAGTTGCGAAGCCGAACGCCATCGCGGCAAAAACGACTACTTGACGCAAGATTATCTCCTCCTGTTTTCGGATCGAACCGCGGAGTGCTCGATGCGGCAGACTCTATCGATGCATCATTGCATAGCAAGTCTCGGCAGGTTTTGAGTATCCGTCCGGTAGCGGCCGCCTTGCGGGCCAGCTGAGGATGTGAGTCATGTGACTATTCATAGGAATAGTCACATGACGAACGGGCGCGTTGAGGTCATCACATCGGTTGAGCGCCGGCGGCGCTGGAGCGCGGTGGAGAAGCAGCAGCTGGTGGTGGCATCGTTGGAGCCAGGCGCCAGCGTGTCAGCGATTGCGCGAGAAGCGGGCATTCATCCGAGCCAACTGTATGGCTGGCGCCGGCAGTTGCGTGGCGGTCAGGGCATTGGCTTTGCGCCGGTGCGGATCGCTCCTGAGGATGCACCCGCCGATCTGGTTGGCCACGGCGCGATTGAGATCGAGTTCGCGAGCGGTGCGCGGATGCGGATCACGGGCGCGGTCGACCCGGCGATGGTCACGGCGGCACTCGCGGCGCTGGCTGAAGGGCGGCGGCGATGATCCCGATTGCACCGGGGGTCCGCGTGTGGATTGCGACCGGCCACACCGACATGCGGTGCGGCATGAACTCGCTGGCGCTGCTGGTGCAGGAAGCCTTGCACCGCGACCCGCACGGCGGCGATCTCTACGTGTTCCGCGGCAAGAGCGGCAAGCTGATCAAGATTCTCTGGCACGATGGACTGGGCATGTCGCTCTACGCCAAGCGGCTGGAGCGCGGCCGGTTCATCTGGCCGTCGGTCACCGACGGCGTCATTTCGATCTCGATGCCGCAACTCGCCTACATGCTCGACGGAATCGATTGGCGCAATCCACTTCACAGTTGGCGGCCGACGGCGGCCGGCTGAGTGCGGCGCGTTGACTCATCGCGCCGGGTTGAGCCTGCGAATCACGCGCGATTGTGATTCAGTGGTGGCGTGACGACGGCAGCGGATCCCCTTCCCGAGGACAGCGAGGCGCTGAAGACGGCGCTGATCGAGATGCGTGCCAGGCTCTCGGGCGCCGAGGCGCTGATCGAGCACCTGCAATTGGTGATCGCCAAGATGAAGCGCGACAAGTTCGGTCCGCGCTCGGAGCGCAGCCAGCGGCTGCTCGACCAGATGGAGCTGCAGCTCGAGGAGCTGGCGGCAGCGCAGGGCGAGGATCAAGCCAGGGCGGAGACCGCCGCCGTCCCGGTGCGGGGCTTCACGCGGCAGAAGGCTGTGCGCCGCAACTTTCCCGCCGATTTGCCGCGCCGGCGCATCGTTCATGCGGCGCCAGTGGCGTGTCCCTGCTGCGGCGGCACGAAGCTGTCGAAGATCGGCGAAGATGTCACCGAGACCCTCGACGTCGTTCCGCGGCAATGGTTCGTGACCGAGCACGTGCGGGAGAAGTTCAGCTGCCGCTCATGCGAGACGATCAGCCAGCCGCCGGCGCCGTTCCACGCGATTGCCCGCGGCTTTGCCGGCCCGAGCCTGTTGGCCATGATGCTGGTCGAGAAGTATGCCAATCATCAACCGCTCAACCGGCAGAGCGAGCAGTATGCGCGTGAGGGGATCGAGCTGTCGGTCTCGACCATGGCCGATCATGTCGGCGCCTGCGCGGCCACGCTGCGGCCGCTCCACGAGCTGATCAAGGCGCACGTGTTCGCCGCCGAGCGCGTCCACGGCGACGACACCACCGTGCCGGTGCTGGCGAAGGGAAAGACCCGGACGGGTCGGATCTGGACCTACGTTCGCGACGACCGTCCGTTCGGCGGCAAGGTGCCACCCGCTGCCGTGTACTTCTACTCGGCAGATCGCGCCGGCATCCATCCCGAGCAGCATCTCGCCGGCTACGCCGGCATCCTTCAGGCCGATGCCTATAGCGGGTTCAATGCGCTCTACGCATCGGATCGCAAGGGCGGACCGATCACGGAAGCCGGCTGCTGGGCGCATGCCCGGCGCAAGCTGTTCGAGCTTGCCGACGTCGCTTCGAAGGCGCGCAACGGCAAACCGGCCACGATCTCGCCGATCGCGTTCGAGGCGGTGCAGAAGTTCGATGCCATCTTCGCGCTGGAGCGCTCGATCAACGGCATGTCGCCCGCGGAGCGCGTGGCCGCGCGCCGCAATGACGTCGCACCGCTGGTGAATGATCTGATCGAATGGATGAAACGGGAGCGGGGCAAGCTGTCGCACCACAACGAGGTGGCCAAGGCCATGAACTACATGCTCAAGCGTGTCGACGTGTTCACGCGCTTCCTCGAGGATGGCCGCATCTGCCTGAGCAACAACGCAGCCGAGCGCGCGCTGCGCGGAATTGCCCTTGGCCGTAAGTCGTGGCTGTTCGCCGGCTCCGATCGCGGTGGCGACCGTGCCGCGGTCATGCTAACGCTGATTCAAACGGCCAAGCTCAACGACGTCGATCCGCAAGCCTGGCTTGCCGACGTACTGGCGCGCATCAACGATCATGCTGCTCTCCGGGTGCATGAGCTTCTGCCGTGGAATTGGCGAAAGCCCATTCCGAGCCGCGCTGAAGCAGCCTGAGCCAAGACGAGATATGAGATCAACCGGCTTGTCTGCGGCAGAAAAATCGGCAGTGACCACCGCCTGCCAGCACCTGATCGATGACTTCCTGAAGCCCCGCTTCCTGCCGGCCATCCGGCCGACGCAGTTCAACTATCCCGTCGACATCCTCGGCAAATGGCACGGCACCAAGTATCGCTTCATTCAGCGCTACCGCTCCGGATTCCCGGAGAATCTCGGCGAAGAGTTCGACGCCCCCTTCGCCCGCCTCGACTGGATCAGCCGCGACCGCTTTAACCTCCAGTGGCACCGCCACACCGGAGAATGGTTCTGCCTGTATCGCGGCCTCACCCGCACCGAGGCGATCGACGCCCTAAAGTCCGACGGGCTGTTCCATCCCCATTGAATACCAAAGCCAATTACCCGCGGTCCTCAGCGGATGGATACGGTTTTGATTTGCATCAAGCAAACCAGGAGGGGCGTCGAAGCTTGCGCCAGGAAATGGTAATAGGCTAGGTTCGCAGTATTAAAAATAGCTTCCGTCCGGAAGAACTCGGCGGAACGGACGGATGGACCAGGGGGAGATATCAAGCGGCCTCAATAACTCCCGTGGCCCGACCGGGCCGTCCGACATCCGTAAATCCAGACATAGGAAAGTCGCTTCCCCTATCGAGCTTATAGGTGCTCAAGCGATCTCGTCTTCTGCCGGTACCTTTGATCTCCATCAAGAAACTCGGCCAGCCCTTGTCTACTGTCGATTCGAGCATTCCAGCACTCAGTTTCATGATCGGATGTGCGATCCAGGAAGAACGGCATAAGCGTCCTCAAGCGCGGAGGGTCAGCCTCCGATGTAAGGCACTGAGGAGACAATTTGGAGAATGGGACGCTTGTCAAATCTCTGTAAGACAGCAGAGGAGTCGCTCAACGGAGCTCTTGCAACGAATGACCTAGGTTGCATCTGTCGCGCCATCGACGCTGAACTTAGGACCTTAGGTATGCAAAACGTTGCGCTGAAAGCCGGCGTTGATCGCGCCACGCTATATCGCGCATTCCGCCTGGAGAACGGACCTACATTGGAGACAATGGTCAAAACCCTGCACGCTCTTGGATTGCAGTTAGTCGTCGAGACCCGACTTCAACGCGACGTCAGCACTGCCTGCCGTGTCGTAAAATCACCGAGTGCCAGCATTTCTCCCGAGGTTGTTACAACTGCGAAAGCGGCCCGAACACTCACAATAGCTCTCAGAAGTGGCGACTTGCATCGCGCAGTCGGAAAGTTCGGGCAGATCTTACAAACGCAACAAAATGTTTCGGAGTTCGCTAGGCGAACAATCAGGTCGCGTGAAACTCTTTATCGATCCTTTACCCCGCCAAGCTTACCTCGATTTAGCACTCTCTTGAGCGTGTTAGATGCGTTAGGTGGGATGCAGTTCGCGGTTCGGCGGCTCCCCAGCGGAGGGCGTCACTACTCCAAAGACCGATGCCCGGATGAGGAGTGAGAGAGCAGACTGAGCCGCGATAGCTCCCGCGATCCCCACTGCAACTACTGCTATGCAAATTCCCAAACGATCTTATCGGTGCCCGTGACCACTCCGCTATGCACCGCCCGAGATCCAAGGCAAAGGCCGGCGCGATAACCAGCAACAGTGCCGGTGCAGTCGGTAGTTGACCGCCGCCCATCCTGAGAAGCCCACCGCGTGCAGCAACCGTGGAGCAAGACGCGCGATCATAAATCGGCCCCAGAGCGAGATTGATGCCGCCGCTAACAGCGCGGACAACGCAACCACGCACAATTGCATTAGCGAATATTCCACAACGCTCTTAAGCGCGTCGCTGAATTGGTCCGGCACCAGGATCACAACCGCGCCGAGACTTGAGACGAAAACGCTAACGCGGGTCAATCGAAGGATATGGGACAGGTCCTTCATCGGCCGGTGCAATTCAGCAAGTCTCCCGGCAATGCTGTCGCGGGTCAAACGAGCGATACGGGATCGTGCATTCATCACCGCGTTGAGCATCGCCAGTCCTAGGGCGATGCCTGCACCGGTCAGTCGATTAAGACGGGAGCGCTCCTTCATTGCTCGGTTCATCATGATGGGCGCCCGCCGATGAATTGATGCGACCTTAGCGGGCTCATGCGACGCCGGAAAACCAAAGACGCTGATGATTGCGACGCTTGTGCCTCGCGGAGTGAAGAAAGTGAGCGCAATAGCAGCTATCGAGAGGACAATTCGGCACAGTAGACCATGATGAAGCCCATTTTCAACCTTCATCAACCATAGCATGCAACGAGGAATGCGCCTTCTCCGGTCGTGAGATGACCTTCCAATAAGAGCGCGATCAGATAGCCCGATCGTAAGCGCTATCGAAGGAACCGCGGGAGAGGGTGGTGACGAAGTGCCGCAGTTCGATGCCGTTTACGGCGCGCAGTCGAACTTCAGCTTGCCGCCGATGAAAGCCCTTTGTCTTCCACAAATGAAAACTGGCTGCGTTGCCCGCCGGGATGATCGTGGCTCGCGATCCCTTAAACCTCCCTATTGCGGTATCCAGGGCTGCTTGCCATTCTGATGCAGTCTGATTCGGCAAAGTGGGGGTAGGACATGGGCGAAACCACGCTTATTCACCTCTCGCGTCTCGTCGCGCTTGAACGCAAGCTCGACGTGGTCGCCAGTAACGTTGCCAATTCCGACAGTACAGGATTCCGCGCGCGCGAGCTGTCGTTTCGAGAATACCTTAAGCCTGAGAAAGGGGCCGATGAAGCAGGCAAAAAGGAACGTCCGCTATCCTTGGTCGACCCGCGCTTCCAGTTCAGTAACGTAAGTCAGGGCGCGCTTCAGCCTACCGGAAACCCGCTCGATTTGGCCATTCAGGGCGAAGGCTATTTCGTGATCAAGACCGGACAGGGCGATCGCTATACCCGAGCCGGTCGGCTGATGATCGACGGGTCAGGAGGGATCGTCACCCCGGCGGGCGAGCCGATCATGGGTAAAAGCGGCCCTCTCCGGGTGCCGCCAAACGATGGCGAGGTCAGCGTGGCTGCCGACGGGACAGTCAGCACCAAGCGAGCCGTCCTCGGGCAGTTGCGGTTGGTGCGATTTGCGAATCCGGAGGTCTTACAGCCGATGGGCGAGAGCTTGCTACGGACCGACCAAATGCCGATCGACCTGAGCTCCGGCGAAGCGCGGCTCGTCGGTGGTGCCCTGGAAAAATCCAACGTCGAAACCATCCGCGAAACGAGTCGATTGGCTGAAATCACCCGATCCTATGAGATGGTCGGACGGCTTTTGAAAAGCTCGCAGGACCCCGATGACATCAACAAGCTGGCGAACGTGCCGGAGTAGAAATTCAGCAATCTTGCTGCGCTAAGCAAGAAACATTCTGGTGTTTCGCCCACCAGCGGTGCGTCTCAGTCAATTCGAAATCAAGAGGATCTCACCTTACCCCGTCTAGGTGACAGCGTTGGATGCCGATCACAGCTGAAAACGATCAATCATTACGGCCGCCGCTGTGCTCCCAAACCTGTGGCCGCCAGATCCATGGCCTCCATCAATAGGATGCCCGCCAGAGCCGAAAAAGATGCCAGACCCCATCGTCATGATCGGGATTGGGGGGCCTGGGCCTTGTTCTTCGATGGGCTGTGGAACGAGTTGGCCGCCACTCGGCGCTGGAGCCGATCCTCAGCCGCGGCGCTCAACGCGCCGGCGAGTCAGCCAAGCCATTCGAACTTCATGGAACGCACCGTTTTCGGGACCCTCCGTAGGTGGCGCATTGAAGGTGGGACAGCGGGAACATTCCATTCGGAAGAAGCTTCGGAGGGGACGTCCGCCACTATCAGGATCGTCCTGATCTAGCTACCCGCTGTCGCTGTTAGATAAGATCGCCATCCAACCCTCGCTGCAGAGGTGGAGAGGACACCCTTAATCCACCGCTGGGCCGGCCGCTCGACGAAACGCCAGGTCGCCCAGGCCAGGACGACGGCCCCCGCAACGATGCCGGCGGTCCACAGACCGACGTTGTGGACCGGGCCTGCGGCCATGAGGATCGTGTAGCCCATCTGCATGTGCAGCAGATAGAGCGGATAGGTGATGCCGCCCGCAGCGAGGACCAATCCCGCAGGCAGCGGCAATTTCTGGATCCGGGTGACGAGGAATATGACGGCGATCGAGGCGAGACAGATCGCGACCACGATGCGTTCGTCGAACGTGCCCCCGGTGTGGGTGCCGAGGCGTTCCAGCTTGTGGACCGCCTGAAAAACGGACGTGGCTACCGCAAGTGTGAAAATGCTATAGAGCGCGAGATCGCGGCGTCCCCGGTGGTGTTCGTAGATGAGCAATCCAGCGGCAAAGAAGCCACTGTCCTCGGTGACGAAGAGCTTCTCGAAAATCGGCGCGTCGATCGTTAGCTCGTTGGCAAAACAGGCGGCGAGCCAAACCGGGATGATGATGTCGGTGCGGCGCGGGAGGAGCCCGAGCGCAAGAAACGCCGCTACCCACGCATAGAACACAATTTCGATTACCAGTGACCAGTAGGACGTGTCGACATAGGAT
>DAIMKE010000233.1:0-7851 GCA_036721875.1 Bradyrhizobium sp.
TGCGGCGCTACATCGTGGCGCAATCGCGGGCGCGGATTTACGCCTTCGTCCATATCGCCAATAATGGTTTGTCCGGCTTCCCGGTCGCCGAGCTCTACAACATCGATTATGCGCAGATGGACGCCTGCGCGATGGCGCTGGCCGAAAATCCTGACTTCCTGCTCGGCGTGAAGGTGCGGATGTCCGAAAACGTCATCGCCAGGCACGGCCTCGAGCCGTTGAAACGCGCGATCAAGGCCTGCGAGATGTGCGGCTGGCCGGCCAAGATGATGGTGCATATCGGCGGGGTGGAGACCAGGGAACTGATGTCGGAGATTCTCGACCTGCTGCGGCCGGGCGATGTGCTGACCCACGCCTATTCCGGCGCGCCGAACATCGCCGGCGTCTTCACCAACATCGTGCAGGACGGCAGACTGTTGCCGGCGGCGCAGTCGGCCAAGCAGCGCGGCGTGATGTTCGATGTCGGCCATGGCGGCGGCAGCTTTGACTTCACCGTCGCGGAGGTGGCAATCCCCGGCGGCTGCGGGCCGGATACGATCTCGTCCGACATCCACGTCTTCTCCGGCAACTCGCCGGGCATGCCCTATCTCCCGAACGTCATGAGCAAGTTCATCCCGCTCGGATATACGCTGGAGCAGGTGGTGGCGATGGCGACGATAGCGCCGGCCAAAATCATCAACCGCGCGCCAAAGATCGGCACGCTGCAGATCGGCGCGCCCGGCGACGTCGCGATCATGGAATTGATCGAAGCCCAGACCTCGTTCGTCGACACCCGCAACAACAGGCGCGAGGGCAAGCTGTTGCTCAAACCGGTGCAGACCGTGATCAACGGCGTACCGTTCGGCCGGCCGTACCAGGCGCCGTTTGCGGTGCGCTGAGCCACCGCGCCGCATTTGATCCTGATCAATGCGCCAACTTTCTCGCTTCGCGATCATTTCGCAAGCGAGAGGGTCGAACGTGGCACGCAGCGGAAGCCTATCCGATACCGAAGCATTCCCGAACCGCCGTGTCGGGTCGCTTCCATATGACGACGACGGCCGCCTGCCGCACGAGAGCGAATTTCTCACCCAACTCGGTTGTCGCGTGCGCGAGGCCCGCGCGCTGCACGGCATGTCACGCCGCGAGCTGGCGCGCCGGTCCGGCATGTCCGAGCGTTACGTCGCCCAGATCGAGGCCGGCAAGGGCAACGTGTCGATCGTGCGGCTGCTGCGGATCGCGCTGGTGTTCCGCTGCGACGGACCTCCCGCCTGACGCTGGCGGCCCAAGGGAGACGATGGCCATGGGAGAACTCGTGCTTGCCGCCAAGGTCAGCCATGTCCCGTCGCTGATGTTGTCGGAACTCCCCGGCAGCCAGCTCAAGGGCGCCCGCGAGGACGCGGTGCGCGCGCTGCGTGAACTCGGGCGTCGTGCGCGGGAGCGTGGAGTCTCCACCTTCGTGGTGTTCGACACGCACTGGCTTTCCAATTTCGGTTATCACATCAACGCCAATCCGCATCACCGTGGCGTCTTCACCAGCCACGAAGCGCCGCAGATGGTCCAGGATCTGCCCTACGACCTGACGGGCGACACGCCGCTGGCCGAAGCAATTGCGGAGGAGGCGGCCGGCGCCGGCCTCAACGTGATCGCGCACAGGGTTGCGAGCCTCGGGCTCGAATACGGCACCATCGTGCCGATGCACTTCATGAACCCGGATGGCTTCGCCAGGGTGGTCCCGGTCGCCACGCCGTTGTTCACCTCGGTGGAGGAAAGCCGCATTCTCGGCGAAGCGACGCGGCGTGCGATTGCGCGTTGCCCCGGGCGGGTCGCGATCCTCGCCAGCGGATCGCTGTCGCACCGGCTCTGGCCGAACAAGAAGCTCGGTCCCGAGGCCTGGACGTCGATAACAAGCGAGTTCAACCGCCAGGTCGATTTGCGCGTGCTCGAACTATGGCAGCAGCGCCGCTACCGCGAGTTCATCGACATGCTTCCGGACTACGCCGTCAAGTGCAACGGCGAGGGCGGCATGGCTGATACCATCATGCTGTTCGCGGCGCTGGGCTGGGACGGCTTTGACGGCGAGGCAGAACAGCTCTGCGACTATTTTCCCTCGAGCGGCAGTGGCCAGGTCAACGTCGAGTTTCACGTCGGCGGGTGACCTGAAATTTGCAAGAGATCCCGCCGCGTTCGGTCGCTAGCCCTTGGCCCGCTTCTCCACATTGGCGCTGCGCTCGGGAACGCCGAATTCCTTGCGGCATACTTCGGCGAGCGCGGCGACGCCTTCGCGGATCTGCTCGTGCGAGGGGCTGGCGAAACACAGCCGCAGCCGGCTGCCCGCATAGGCCTTGTCGGTCGACCATTCCGGTCCGGGGTTGATGGCGACGCCGGCGGCCAGCGCCGCTTGGTAGAGCTTCAGCGTATCGACATTGTCGGGCAGTTTCACCCACAGGAAGATGCCGCCCGCAGGCGTCTCGAATTCGGCCGAGGTGCCGAACTGCTCGTTGAGCGCTTCCATGAGCGTATCAAGCTTGGCGCGCAGGCCGCGCGTCAGCTTCGGCACGTGGGCCTGGAAATGCGGCGCGCAGTATTCCGCCAGCACCATCTGCTCGAGAGCGCCGCTTCCGGCGTCGGTCTTCAGCGCCAGCATCCGCGACATCATTTCCCAGGGCGCGACGATGAAACCGACGCGCAGGGCAGGCGCGATCGACTTCGAGAACGAGCCGACGTGGATGACGCCGCCATGCTTGCTCATGGCGTAGATCGCGGGCGGGCGCTCGCCGGTCCAGATCAGGTCGGCGTAGCAATCGTCCTCGAAGATCGGTACGCCGTACTCTTGCGACAGTTTCAGCATCTCCGCGCGCCGTGTCTCCGGCATGATCGTGCCGGTCGGGTTCTGCACGGTCGGAATGGTGTAGATGTATTTCGGCGTGATGCCGCGCCGCTTGTGGTCGGCGAGCGCGGCCGCCAGCGCATCCATCCGCATGCCGTCTTCATCCAGCGGAATACCGACCGCGTTGACGCCGAGCCGCGTCAGCCGGTTCAGCGCGCCCTGATAGGTTTCCTGTTCGATCAGCACGGTGTCGCCGCGCGCGAGCAATGTCTGATTGACGAGGTCGAGCGCCTGCAGCGAGCCCGAGACGATCATGATGTCGTCGGCAGTGCAGGCGATGCCGGCATCGCGCTCGAGTTTTGCGGTGAGGAACTCGCGCAGCGGACGATAGCCCTGCGGGCCGCTGGCGAGGCCATAGGTCGCGAGCGTCTTTCCCTCGCGCTTGAGGACGGCATTGACCGCGTCGATCAGGCCGTCGACCGGAACCTGGTCCGGATCGTTGTTGCCGCCGACGAAACTGTATTTGGCGAGGCCTGTCCACCGCGCCGCCGGCGCCGGCAATCCGGCGGGCAGCAAAGGCGCAAAATTGAAGGGGGTTGCGGTAGACATGGACGTTCACTCCGTTTGTTTTTCGTTGAGAAGGCTCTGCGGCCGACTGGCAGGCTGGTTGTTTCCGGCTGGCTGTCGCAGTCTAGTTCCTGATGATCCTGATTGGCCGTCCCTGGCTGATGAAGGCATAATGCCCGGCGCCGACGCTGCCGACCATTAGCGCCTCGACTGCAGGTTCGGCGATCTCGCCCGCGGCCGCCCAGTCGACCACGAAATTGGCCCCGGTACCGCCGCGCACGTCGTTGGCGGCGATCGAGACCTCGATCGTCGAGAACGGTTTTAGCGCAACCGGCGATTTCAGGTAGCTCTCCACCATGTTGCCTGATGTGTCGAAATAGGCGATCCGCTTCAAGACCAGCGGGCGGGTTTCGGAGGCATTGTGGACGCTCAGCGTGACCGAAAAGTCGGCCCGCAACTTGCCTTGGCTCATCGACACGCTGGAGTAGACCGGCACGTAAAACACGCCTGACACGGTGAGGTTCTCGGCCGGAATTGCGGTGAGGGAGCTCGCGAAATTCTGTTCGATGGGACCTGCGGTCTGCGCGTCGGCCGAGGGAGGCGCCGTGGAGGATCGACAGCGCGGCCAGAATCGCGAAAAAGGGGCCGGTTTTGCGGCTGTGACGCATTGTTTGTTTGACCCCTGCGCCCGGACATCTAGGTTGCAGGAGGGGAAAGTCCGGAATTATGCACGAACTTATTCGCGATATCACCTTGAGTATCCTGTTCGCCTGGGGGCTCGGCCTGCTCGCCCATTTCACGCGGCAGCCCTTGATCCTGGCCTACCTTATCGCCGGGTTCATCATTGGTCCATTCGGGATGCGCCTGGTCTCTTCCCAGGAATCGATCACCGTCATCTCCGAGCTTGGCCTGATCTTCATGCTGTTCATGATCGGGCTCGAAATCGACCTGAAGAAGATCGTGCGTGCCGGCAAGGTGATCCTGTTTGCGGCGGGCGGGCAGGATATTGTTCTTCCTGGGTATCGGGCTGTCGATGGGCGGCGGCAAGTTCGACGCGCTCTATCTCTGCGTCGCCTGCGCGCTGTCGAGCACGGTCATCATCGTCAAGGTGCTGTACGAGAAGCGGGAGCTCGACACGCTGCCGGGGCGGATCACGCTCGGCGTTCTGGTGCTGCAGGATATCTTTGCGATCCTGTTTCTCGCGGTGCAGCCGAGCCTCGATAATCTGCAGGTGAGCGTGATCCTGCTCTCGATCGCCCGGGTCGGCGTGCTGGTGGCGACCGCCCTGGTGCTCAGCCGCTATGTGCTGCCGTGGCTGTTCCACCACATCGCGCGCCGGCCGGAACTGGTCCTGCTCGGCGCGCTGGCCTGGTGCTTCCTGATCGGCGAGATCGCCGAGCGGTTGCATCTGTCGCGCGAGATGGGCTCGCTGGTAGCGGGCGTCTCGCTGTCGACATTTCCCTATGCGCTCGACGTTACTGCCAAAGTCACGACGCTGCGCGACTTCTTCATCACGTTGTTCTTCGTGGCGCTCGGCATGACGATCCCGATTCCCGGCCTGTCGGTGATCGGGCTGGCGCTGATGATCGCGGCGTTCACGGTGGTCAGCCGGGTGGTGACGACATTCGTTCCGCTTTATCTGATGAAACAGGGGCTGCGCGCCAGCCTGTTGCCGGCGATCAACCTGGCGCAGATATCGGAATTTTCGCTGGTCGTGATCCAGACCGGCGTTGTTGCCCATCACATCAGCACCGAGACGTCGAGCGCGGCGTCGTTCGCCTTCGTGGTCCTGGCGGTGCTGAGCACTTTTGCCATGTCGAGGAGCGACGAGCTGACGCGCAGCCTGATCGGCCCGTTGAAACGCTTGGGCTTGCGCGATCTCGATCATCGCCACGAGGCCGAGGCCGGACACGAGGGCGGGCACGGCGAGGCGCGCCGGGTCGTCATTCTCGGTTTCTTCCGCGCCGCCAGCGCGCTGCTCAGCGAGATCGAGCGCCGCAGTCCGGCCGTTCTCGATCAGATCACGGTGATCGACTTCAATCCGATGGTGTTCCGGACCTTGACCGACCGCGGCATGCACGTGGTCTATGGCGACATCAGCAACGTGGATACGCTGGTGCATGCCGGCGTCGGCAATGCCGAACTGATCATTCTCAGCATCCCGGATTCGCTATTGAAGGGCGCCGACAATGAAAAGCTGGTCCGGCATGTCCGCTCGCTGAACCCGACCGCCAAGATCGTGGCGACCGCCGAGATGCTGGCGACCGTCGACGACCTCTACAAGGCCGGGGCAGACTACGTGACGGTGACCCGGCTCAGCGACGCCAACGAACTCTACAAGGTGATCGAGGCCGCGCAGGCCGGCCTGCTCGAAGACAAGCGCGCCGAGACCGATGCGCTGCTCAGCGAGCGCCGCGAGGTATTGCCGTAAAAGTCGGCCTGCGTCGACGGGGTAACTGGCCGGCGGCCGCTCGCTATGGCGCCGTTTGGAAGCGCGCTCGCCAGCGGCCGTCCGTTACCCCATCTACTGGCTCCAGCCGGTTTCAGCTTCTGGCTGGGGGCGGTTTTCTCCGTTCCGGGCCCACTGCAGCATGGTCCTTCCGCCGGGCCGCCAGCGAGGTTCTGGCCTGCGTATTGACGCTGGCGCAGACGATTGAGTCCGGCTAATGCACTTGGGCACTTAAGCGAGATTTTGGGAAAATGGCCGATACCATCCAGGAAGTTCTGCAAGCCTTTGCCAACGGCGAACTCGTCGTCGTTACCGACGACGACGACCGGGAGGGCGAGGGCGATCTGATCGTTGCGGCCTCGCTGTGCACGGCGGAAAAGATGGCGTTCATCATTCGCCACACCTCCGGCATCGTCTGCGCGCCGATCACGACTGAAGACGCGCGCCGGCTGCGGCTCGATCCGATGGTGGCGCACAACGAGTCCAATCACACCACCGCGTTTACGGTCTCGATCGACTACAAGCCCGATGGCGGCACCGGCATTTCGGCGGATGAGCGCGCGTCCTGTTGCCGCGCGCTGGCCAATCCCAATGCCGGCGCCAATGATTTCGCCCGGCCGGGCCACATCTTCCCGCTGATTGCCCGCGACGGCGGCGTGCTGCTGCGCTCGGGCCATACCGAGGCGGCGGTCGACCTGTGCAAGCTGTCGGGACTGCCGCCGGTCGGCGTCATCAGCGAACTGATGAATGACGACGGCACCGTCATGAAGGGCGAGCAGGTCGCGCGCTTCGCCGCCAGCCACAAGCTCAAGCACGTCACGATCGCTGACATGATCGCCTACCGCCAGGCGCGCGAAAAGCTGATCGAGCGGGTCGCGACCTTCACCACCGACAGCCCGATAGGCCCGCTGCAGGGCTATGCCTATCGTTCGCCGTTCGACGAGATCGCGCACGCCGCTTTCGTCTACAACGGCGTCGGCGACGGCAGGAACGTGCTGACGCGGCTGCACAAGCCGAACATCGTCAAGGATATCTTCACCGGACCGGCGCGCATGCAGATCGTGCTGAACCATTTCCAGAAGGCCGGCCGCGGCGTGCTGGTCTATCTGCGCGACGGCGCGGCCGGGGTTCCGGTCCAGCCGGTCGGCGAAGAGAAAACGGCGGAGGCCGACCGCAACCGGCAATGGCGTGAAGTCGGCGTCGGCGCCCAGATCCTGCGCGATCTCGGCATCAGCTCGATCGTCAACCTCACGTCCTCGGTGCACGACTACAAGGGACTATCCGGCTTCGGCATCGAGATCGTCGCCAACGAAAAGTTGGAAGGTTGAAGCCCGTCATTCCGGGGCGCATCGAAGATGCGAACTATGGGGCGCCGCTCGCGCCCTTGAGAATCTCGAGATTCTCAGGGGTGCAATTGCACCCCTGAGGTCTGCGCTTTCGCGCATCCCGGAATGACGCCGGGAAAGATTTGCGCTTCTGCCGATAGCACACTATTTTGGCGGCCGACAATTTTCATGAGGACTGTGATGCGAAAGGGATATTCATGAGCGTGCGCCCTCAGACCAAGGACAAGCCGACGGCGGCCGGCTTCCAGTGGGACGACCCGTTCCTGCTTGACGAACAGCTCACCGAAGACGAGCGCATGATCCGCGACACCGCACGCGCCTATGCGCAGGACAAGCTGCTGCCGCGCGTGATCAAGGCCTATCTGGAAGAGAAGACCGACCGCGAGATCTTCAACGAGATGGGCGAGCTCGGCCTGATCGGCGTCACGCTGCCGGAGGAATATGGCTGCGCCAATGCCAGCTACGTCGCCTATGGCCTCGTGGCGCGCGAGATCGAGCGCGTCGATTCCGGCTATCGCTCGATGAACTCGGTGCAGTCGTCGCTGGTGATGTATCCGATCTATGCCTATGGCGACGAGAACCAGCGCAAGAAGTATCTGCCGAAGCTCGCCACCGGCGAGTGGGTAGGGTGCTTCGGCCTGACCGAGCCGGATGCCGGTTCCGACCCTGGCGGCATGAAGACC
>DAIMKE010000234.1:0-7836 GCA_036721875.1 Bradyrhizobium sp.
CCGCACCCGTGGCGAAGATGAAGGGCACGCCGCGACGGTCCAGTTCGTCCGCGATCGGGAACGAGGTTTCGGAGCCAAGTTGCACATCGAGGCTGGCGACATGAGGCGACGAGTCCAGCGCCGCGAGGGCATCCCGCACGCAATCGACAGGGCCGACGATTTCCGCGCCGGCTTCAGATATTATCTCAACCAGCGTAGCCGCGACCCAATAATCATCTTCGACAACCAGCACGCGAAGGCCGCTGATCCCGTCTTGTTTAGTCATGCCGCACCAAGCATTTACGCAGCCGTTCCACCGATCAGCGCAGCAACGCGCCGTCTGGCTCTGTGCTCCACGCGAACGTGCAAAATGTTCGTCCTGGGCTCCCGATTGCTCTAAGTAGCCGGGTAGGGGGCACGTAGAGTTATGGTCGATACTGAAACCCGGATTCGTGAGCTTGAGCATCGGTTCAGGAACATTCTCACTGTCGTTCGTTCCCTTGTCAGCCAGAGCTTGCAGGCGGCCGATTCGATCGAAGACGCCCGATCGACCATTGACGAGCGATTGGCGGCGCTGGGCAACGCGACCGAGCAGCTTCTATCCCACAACTGGCAGGCGGCGCCCCTGCCCGCGCTGGCGGAAAATGCGCTGGGCCACTTCACCCTCTACGCGGAGCGGCTCCGCCTCGACGGCCCCACGGTCACGATCGGCCCCAAGGCGGCGATGACGTTGACCCTCGCCTTTCACGAGCTGGCAACGAACGCGATCAAATATGGTGCGCTGTCCAACGAAACAGGCACGATCGAGCTGACGTGGAAAGTGCTGGGATCGGGCACCGAGGCCGAGCTTTGGATGCGATGGGCCGAACGTGGCGGCCCGCCAGTCGTCAGGCCCGAGCGGCGGGGCTTTGGGTCGCGGCTGATATGCACGGCCGCGAGCCGCAGCTTGCGCGGTCGTGCCGAGCTGGAATTTCCCGTCTCGGGCGTCGTTTGGACCTTGCTCGCCCCTATGACTGCGGTCGAGCTATGATCGATCCGGATACAGGATACCCCGCCGCTAAGCCTTGGGTTCATCGCGCATGCCTGTCTCTCCGGCCCGCACTCCATGCCCGACTGGATCCCTCTCGCCACTTTGATCGTCTCTTTTGTCAGGGTCCTGAAATCCGGAGCACATCTGTATGTCCAAACCGCTCTCCCCCGAAACAATGGCTTTGGTGAAAGCTACGGCGCCTGCGCTCCAGCAGCACGGCGTGGAGATTACCACGCGCATGTATCAGCGCCTGTTCGTCGATCCGGAGATCAAGGCGCTGTTCGACATGGCCGCGCACGAATCCGGCGCGCAGCCTAAGCGGCTAGCGGCCGCGATCCTCGCCTTCGCGCAGAACGTCGATAAGCTCGACGTGCTGAAACCCGCGATCGAGCGCATCGCCGCGCGCCATGTCGAGACCCATATCAAGCCCGAACATTATCCTGCGGTCGCCAATGCGCTGCTGCCGGCGATCCGCGACATATTGGGCGAGGCGGCAACCGATGAGATTCTGAACGCTTGGGGGGAGGCCTACTGGTTCCTGGCCGATATCCTTATCAACCGTGAGGCGCAGCTCTACCAGACCGAGGCGGCATAATCGCCGCAGCGGACTACTCCTCCCAAAGGATGTGAGAAGCCGGTCCTAAAATTGGTGGCCGATGCGGCCAGCCAAGATGCTCATTGTTCAACGCCATTTGCGAGTTTCAGAAGCTTGGTCTCGATGCCTTTCAGGCCCGCAATGGCCTCATGGTCGGCGACTGACCAACCATCGCTTTTTGCGTCTTCTTGGTTCCGCTGCATCCTTGCGATGATCGAGGCTGCCTCATACACCTCTTTCGCCCCGCCGTGACCACCAATATCGAGTTGGTGCGCGAGCGTCGTAAGGCGATCCACAAAGTTCGTCCGGCCTGCGGCGCCAGTGCTGCGGGCGAGAGCCTTCGGCCCTGCTTTGAGGGCGTCTCCCAAGGTTTTCAGCGCTTCATGATGAGGGGAATCGGACACGGCAGCTCCGAGGGATCGTCATCATCGTTCATAATCACGAAAGCGGAGGACGACGGGGTTCCCCGCCGTCCCTCCGTCTCAGATGGGATAGGTCGAGCCGTAATAGCCATAGACCTGCTCGCCATAGGTCCGATCGAAGGCGGGTTCCTCGCCCGCCCGATAGCGCGGCGCGCCTTCGAGCCGTTCCTTCGTCAGATCGACGACATAGCCGCCCTGGTTCGTGTCATAGGTGAGCTGGTCCCAAGGCAGCGGATGATATTCCTCGCCGATGCCGAGGAAGCCGCCAAAGGACATGACCGCATATTCGACGCGGCCTGCGCGCTTATCGACCATGAAGTTGTAAACCGAGCCGAGCCGGTTGCCATTGCGGTCGTAGACCGCCGTGCCCTCGACCTTGTTGGAGGCGATCAGTCGGTTGGTTTCATCGGTAGCAATGTCGGTGTCTGCCATTTTGGAGTCTCCTTTCGGTTTAAGGAGAACGACACAGCCCTGATGGGTTTCCGGCGAAATCGAGCAATGGGTGGCGCAGAACGATAGAGTGGGCGAGCGCCTTCAATTTGACGTCATCCCACAGATGACTAGCGGGCGCTCTGATCCAAAAATCAAAAATTTTGCATCAGGGCAATGGGGCCTGAAACGGCGACCCGGGCACCAGAACAGCGCCAGGATGTGCATCAGATTTTTGCATCACGGAAAGGCGCAGATTTCGGCGCTTTCCAGTCTGATGCAAAACTTGTAATTTGTGCATCAGACTAAGAGGATGGCGTTGCGGGCAAGATAACGGGAGTTTTGATAATCTCATGACCCCACGGACAAGCAGGTGCCTATCGGTTTTGTCATTTCCGCTTTTTGGGATGTTGGCGCTTGGTGGCTGTGCAATCGGAAACCAAGCCTCGCCAGTCGGGTCGGTTCCGAACTTTGTTCCCCGAGGCGCTTCAATCGGCCCTTCTGGCTACGCCACAATCCTGTCCGCGCCTGCTACAGGACCGATCAACGCTGCACCACCACCACCACCGCCCCCACCTGCGGATGGAAAGCCCACGCCACTGCCAATGACCAGCGAAGCAGTTATGGCCCGCGAGATGATGATGAACCCGGATGATAATGCGACTGCCGCAGCCCAAGTTCTTGATCAGCGTATCCAGGCAGCCGAGCGGGGCAATTACGTGGGTATGCGCATTGTTCGCGATCCGGCTCCGCGTTTCGCGTTTCAGTTTCGCCAGAACGCCGCAGCCACGCTTGCCCGCTACACCCGTGATCCACGCTTCACCTTCCGTGAAGGCGGAATCCCGACCGAGGAACTGCAACCGATCTTCGATGAATGGTGGGGGCGGTTCGAGCCCTATCGTCTTGTCGGCGGCGGCGGGGTGTACGAGTTCGATGGTAAGGTCATGTTCGACATGAACATTGATGAAGCTGGTTTTCGCGAGATCGCTGAGCGGGAGCGCTGGACAATGCCCGACCGGCTTGAGCTGCGCTTTTCGGGGCCGCGCAATTCGCGATCGATCGATCCCGCGCTTGAGCGCTATGTGCGCGTGTTTCCGCGTCAGGACCGGCAGCCGGCTGTCGTCAACCTGGCGCGGCTAAGCGGGCGGGTGATCCTCCGCGACGGGTGTTTTCGGCTGACGGAACATGGAGACGGCGGTGAGCCGCTTGTCATTTTCGGCCGGGATGTGGAGCTTGGTCTGGATGCCGAGGGCTATATGGCCTTGAAAGACAACAGTTCCGATGAGGCCATGCCCCGGATCGGAGAGCGCATGGCGTGGGCTGGCCCGCAAGGTTATTCGGAAGCTGATCCGGCGGTGGCCCTGCTGCGAGCGAAATGTGGGACTGGGCCGATTGTCGCAGTGGGCTCGCCTGAAAGTGATTATCGCACCAAGTAGGAAGTCATCATGTGCTCTTCCCGATACTATCCCAATCAGGACAGAGACCAGCAGATCAAAAGTTTTGCATCAATCCGAAAGTCCCGGTTTTCCGCGCTCTTCCCTGATGCAAAAATCTGATGCAGAATCGTTCCATGATTTACGGCTATGCGCGCGTCTCGACCAACAGCCAAGACCTGGCCCAGCAGCTCGCCCAGCTTGAGGCCGCCGGCTGCACGAAAACCTACCGCGAGAAGATCAGCGGCGCGTCGGCCGAGCGCCCCCAGCTCAAGCGCGCGATCGGCGCGCTCGATCCCGGCGACGTGCTGATGGTGACGGCGACCGATCGCCTCGCCCGCAACACGCGCGACCTGCTCAACATCCTCCACGCGGTCAAAGAGGCCGGTGCCGGCTTCCGCTCGATCGCCGAGCCGATGCTGGACACAACTTCGCAGCTCGCCGAGGTGGTCATTGCCGTTTTGGGCGTTGCGGCCAGCTACGAGCGCCAGCGGATCGCCGAGCGCACCAGCGCCGGTCGCGCCCAGGCCAAGGCGCGCGGCGTCAAGTTCGGCCGCAAGAGCGCCCTCACCCCGCACCAGCAGGCCGAGGCGCAGCGCAAGCTCGACGCCGGCGACACCCAGCGCACCGTTGCGGCGCTGTTCAACGTCAGCCAGGCGACGATTTCGCGGCTACAGGGGCGGCCATGATGACGGGCGGCAATAGTTCGGTGCCGTGATCGCCGGCAGCTTTGGCTTGGCATTGGGTCTGGCGGGATGCAGCTCGGTGAACGAGGCTGCCTTGAAGGATGGGCCACCCCAACAAGCACGCGCGTCGGAGTTGCCGCCATTCCCTCCCCCGCCGGTGCCCAGCCCGACAGAAGCGTGGCTATCCCCTTTTCGGGGGGGCACCAGCGGCCTCGACGAAGCGCAGGTCGACGCGATGTTCGACGAGGCGGTCGCGCGAGCGCGACTAGGAAAGCGTCAGAAACCTTTGCAATCAGAATGCATTATGTGTTTGACGTAATCGTGCTCTTCGCGAGAGGTGTGCCGATAGTGAAACATACTTTCGCGATTCTGATCGGTGGCGCGGCAATCTTGGCCAGTTGCACCCCTTCCTCACAGTCGGAAGCGCCCCCTCCTGAAGTTAAGAAGACATCATCCGCTGGCCTTGGACCATCAGCCGCACCAAAAAACCTGCCTGCGTTCGCAGTGAATGAGCTAGCCAACGGACTCATACCGGCTGCACCACAGATGGGCAGGCTCTCCGTCCGCAATGACTGCATCGTCTTCACGATGCGTGATAGCGACGCAACGCCACTCTGGCCCGCAGGATCGACGATCGAGCAGCACGATGACGCTCTGATCATCCGCGTGGAGGGGGGCGCCAGCTATCGGGTGCCGTCGGCCACCACGATCGCCGGAGCATTCGTGCCACTAAACAGCGTCAATATGACCAAGTTCAGCAAGCCACTTCCCGAGCGGTGCCCGAGTGCAATTTTCGCTGTCGCCCGGCAATAGGAGAGAGGAATGCGTACTAGACTCGTCATCGTTCTGCTCGCGGCAGCGGCCCATCCAGCATTAGCTCAGCAGGAAGTACCAGCACCAGCAGCTCCACCGGCTGCCCCTGCTGGCGCGGCCGGGTCATCACCGGCCGCCCAGTTCCTCGCGGACCAGTACGGGATTAGTTTGGCGGAAGCGACAGAACGCGCGCAGTTGCAAGATGCAATTGCAGAGCTGGTCGCGCAGGTAAAGCGAGACAACGACAGCGAACTCGGATCTATATGGGTTGAACACACACCAGTGTTCCGAATCAATATCTCATACGTTACGCCAGATGACCGTAAGCTCGTGAAGTATCGGATCGACCCAAAAATCCGGCGATATGTCAAACTTGTGAAGGCTAAGAAGTCTCGCGCCGAAGCCGAGGCGGGCGCCACCGAAATTTTCAAGACAATTGAGGGAAGCGGGATAAGGGACTTTGCCGGGTACGTTGAGGAAGATAGCGGCGATGTCGTTCTTGAGTTACCGTCTAACGACATGAAGCAGCGCGTGCTTAACCTCATCGGCAGCAAGCGCCAGAACATTCGAGTGGTCGTGAAGCCTATTGCCAAGCCAACGGCAGGACCGATCGGTGTTGTCAGCGGAGATTACATCGAAGGAGGGCACTATTTTTGGCAGCAGCGTGCATCCGACGAAGCCTCGAAGGGGTGTACGGTTGCATTTCAGGCGACATACCAAGGTCGCTTAGGGATTCTCACCGCTGGGCACTGCAACCCTGGCCCTGAAGGAACTGGCTATTGGCATGCGGTAAATGGCCATTGGGTAGAGATCCCGGCACCGGCAATCGCTCGCTGGGCCTACGGCACAAAGTACGACTTCCAATGGCACGATATCACAGGTTATTCGCGATCGAACGCGATCTACTATTTCAACCAAGCATCGGTGGTTGGTCTTCCTAAAAGTGGATGGGTCCGTGTTAACGGAACTGTTGGTTATTATGGGCAGACCAAGGGGATGGTGTCGTGCAAATCCGGGCGTGTAACTGGGATTACATGTGGAGCGATCACTAGCGGTAACTACTACTACAACGGCGCTAATGGCTGGATCAGAGTCTTTCGAGCTTCGGGTCAGCACCTTGGCAGGACCGGCGACAGTGGATCAGCCGTGTTTTCGGATGCTGCGCAGAGCACACAGGTGAAGGCGTACGGAATCTTGACCGCAGCGCAGGCATTCAGCGACGGATCAAGCGAAATGGTTTATTCGCCAATCGACTATATCGACCCGTGGGGTATCTCGCTCCTGACGCAGTAGAGCTGTCCAATTGCTTGGCGCGAGACCAGATTAACTTCCCTCTCTTGATTGAGAGACCGTGCCAGTGGCCCTGAGCGAGGGCTGTCGGGAGTCATGTATTACTCCGGCAGGAGAGGATCTTCCGATCAGCACGTGACCCATGGCGGACGGTATGCTGTAACAGTTTGAGATATTTCCTCGATCACCCAGGCACGGGGGGTGGCGAAGAGGGCGAGTCGGGCAGAATCAAACCGGAGCCAGGTCGCTCCGTGCGCAGAATGCGGACCCTCCGAAAGAATGTAAGTGCCTCATCGCAAGCCGGTTCGCTATCACACCTGGCAAACATGTTGAGCTTCAGACCATATCTCTCCGACACTGGTATGTGCACAAAATACCTAAATGGCTTTGGCTCATGTGCCCGCTCCTGTGGTCCGTGACGATATCGGCCGACGAGAGATGGCCTGCCCCCAATCATCTCCTTTGACAGGCTGCACGACGTGCTTGCTACATGGCATGTTGGGGGTCCGCTAAACTGCCCAAAGTCGGTACTAACGATCGTATCGGATGATTGCCATTCCTCTACTTTGCTGTCGATTCCTTGGACCCAATTCCGCTTGAACTTATCGGGAAGAACAAGCTGGTAGTCGTAAGCGATCTGCACCTCAGAAGGCATTGTGCGCTTCTCGGCTTTGTTGCAGGCAGTGATTGCAAGCAGCACGGCCATTGCGGATATCGAGCGTGCTGGCTGGACCGTCATGTAACAAACCACCTAATACAGTCGAGGATCGCGTTCCATCTGACTCAGCCCATGCACGGCAATCAGGTGATTCCCGCCATTATGCCGTGAACGCCGACGCACATTCCCAGCGCCCGCCTTGCCAGTGAAATTCTACCCGCTGCGCGTTGCTGATCGCGGGCGGCTCGCCCTTGCGCCAGAACACCCGCATCTTGGCCCGGTCATCCAGATGGGCGTCGGCGACGATCGCCCGCGCGGCCTGGATGAATTGCCCATGCCCGAACACATAGACCAGTGATCCAGCAGGCATGGCGGCGAGGCGGTCTAGGCCCGTCTTGCAGCGGCGTAGCAGGGTGGCGAAGCTCTCGGCCCCTTCCCCGTCGCAATAATCAGGATCGGCCGCGCTCCAATAGCGTTCGAGGTGCGGCATCCGCTCCGCAC
>DAIMKE010000235.1:0-7830 GCA_036721875.1 Bradyrhizobium sp.
CCCAAAGCCCCGCCCCTCATGCTCCCCTCCCCACCCAAGGCAAAGAACTGTCAAAAAAGCGGCTTTGATATCAGCTAGCTACTAGATAGCTATCAAGTAGCTAGCTAATATGAATTGATATTGGTAGCTATCTGTTAGCTACTCGATATCTAAAGTGCGCCAAACGAAGGATTCGCCCATGCCAACAATCGCATTTGCAAACCCGAAGGGGGGAGCGGGTAAGACCACGGCCGCTCTTCTGCTCGCGTCGGAACTGGCAGCGAAGGGTGCCAAAGTCACCATAATCGATGCCGATCCCGAAAGATGGATATCTCAGTGGGGTGAGCTGAAAGGGAAACCAGATAATATTAAAATAATAAAAAATGCGACTGAAGATACGATAGTCGATCAAATCGATGATGCTTCGCGCGATTCTCAATTTGTTATAGTCGATTTGGAAGGAACGGCCAGTCTTATGGTCGCCAATACGATTGGAATGGCCGATCTTGTTATAATTCCAACCCAAGGTTCAGCAATGGATGCAAAGGGTGGCGCAAAAACAATTCGGCTTATTCGAAACCAAGAGCGGATGGCGCGTCGCCGGATTGCGCATAGCGTTCTCTTAACGCGGACAAGCGCTGCCGTGACCTCACGCTCCCTGCGCAACGTTCAAGAGCAGCTTGCGAAAAGCGGAGTCGACGTGTTCATCACTCCAATCGTCGAGCGAGCGGCGTTTCGAGATATATTCGATTTCGGCGGTACTTTGGCGTCGCTTGATCCTCGAAATGTCAGCAACCTCGAAAAAGCCCGCGAGAATGCACGCGAGTTTGCAGGCGAGGTTATCGCAAAGCTGAAGCAATCGACTCAAGACGAGAAGGTAGCCTGACATGACCAATGAGCGCCCGGACTTGGGGTTTGGCGGAGAGTTGGATGGGTTCGATCCCAAGGCATGGGACTCAGCCACCAAGAAGAACAGTGTTCCAAGGCCACCTAAGGAAGCGACCATGCAAATGGCCGAGGCTATCGGGTTCAAAAGCCGCGAACCGAAATTGCCAGTGACGGTCAATCACAAAATCGATCGGCGTCGGCGTACGGGACGCAACGCACAGTTTAATTTGAAAGCTAGACCCGAGACCATTGAGGCCTTCTGCCGGATAGCTGACCGTAAGGGATGGGGCCTTGGTGAAACGCTCGAAGAAGCAGTGATGTTGCTCGAGCGGGAGCTCTCCGGCGCGAAATAGGCCTGTCGATTTTCTGGGTTGCAAGAATCGTATGACTCGCACATCGTCACTAGTGCTTTGAGGGTGATTCTAGTGTCCGCGTCGCTGCAAAAATCCGCTCCCCGTATGGCTGCCATTCGATCACGGCGGCACGAGGCTGGATTCTATGAGACCACTGTTTTCGTCCACGAGCTTGCTCGGAAGGCGATCGACAGCGCGATAGCGACGGGACGCTTCAAATCACGCAGAGAAGCCATGGAGGCCGTTATTCACGCGGCATACATGCCAGAGGAAAGTGCAACCAGTCCGCGCTGACCCCTGAAAAGCGAAAAGGCCCCAGCTTTGGCGAGCTGAAGGCCTTTTGTGACGGCTGTGAGAGCCGCCCGTAGAACGGCTTAAAATCTCTCACAGCCGGATCGTTCTGTCAACGCAAACCATTTGGTTTGCGAACGGATATCTATGCCCTTCGCACAGGCGAGGGGGAATGGGGTCCGATCGCGGATCTGTGCCTGCACGGGATGAGCTTGGAGGGAAGTTCGACGCGGCCCAGCCTTGAAGGATCGGGCCATGTTCGCAGTCGAGATGTCGAGGGTAATCGCGGAGGTGCGTACGCTGTCGCGCCTGGACGAAATTGCCCGCGATCTGTGGAGCGCCTTTGGCGCGAATGCTCTGACGGAGGAGCAGGCGCAGGCGTTCAGCGAGGCGATCGAGGCGCGCAAGCGCCAGGTGAGGGGCCAGGACCGGGTCGCGGTGCGCGCGCCCACGGCGGCGCTCGAGCGGGCGCTGGATGGGCAGAACAGCATCTTCCCGCCGAAGCGTCGGCCGAAGTCGCCCGACCGCCAGCGCTCGATCGCGCGCCGGCGACGGCTGGCAGCGTCAGGGCCCATGCCGCCGCAGATTGCGGCGAAGTTCACGACGGGCCAGCTCGCGGTGATGCGGATTATCGCCGACGAGGTCGAGAGCCGGCGCGGCACCTGCGCTCTGACGATCGGCGAGATCGCGGCGCGCGCCGGCGTTTGCATCGCGCTGGCGCGCAACGCCATCCGGATCGCCGAGCGGCTGTTCTTGATCAGCACGCAGTTTCGCAAGAGGGAAGGGCGCCCGCATCTACCCTCAGTCATCCGCATCATCTCGCAGGCCTGGAACGCCTGGCTGATCATCGGCGGCAAGGTCCGCCGCCACGCGATCAACGCCGAGCGCGAAGATGGGACCTTGCCGTTTCGAGCGCAGACGGCAGGTAGCAAATCCTCGCGAAAGATAGGGTCTAGAAAAATGGGCCCCACGGGCACCGATCTATCCAGATCGGCTTCTTCTATAAGCGGACGACCGCAAACAGAGGCGGCGCAAAGACCCTCCGGGCGGCCTACGGCCGTCGCCTGACGGCGATCAGCGCCGCCTCGCGGCCGACTTCAAGCTCGATTCTGCTCCACCTGAGCAAACGGCACCCTCGCAATTGGCTTTTCGAAAAAGCCAAAGGATTTCGGTCGAGTTTCGCGATTTCGCGGAAGGAGACATGCGCGGTGTGCATGCGGCCGTTCGGTTTGACGATCGAGCAAAGGATGGGGGATCACCTTGGCAAATCTGGTGTCCGGGCGCATATTCTAGTCACGGTGACCAGTGGGGCAGCAATTGATGAAATCCAATCGGAGCGAGCAGACCACGATCGGCCTCGGCGAGCGTTGGCGCCTTCAGGACGCCAAGGCGCGGTTCAGCGAGGTCGTGAAGCGGGCGCGCGAGCATGGGCCACAGCGCGTGACGCTGCACGGCAAGGATGCGGTCGTGATCGTCTCGGCCGAATCTTATGACCGCGAGCGGGAACGTCACACCGGGCGTCGCCTGGTCGAGGCTTTGGCCGCGTCGCCCTTGGCCGACATCATGCTGGAGCGGCCCTTCATTTCCGGGCCGGTCCGGGACGTCGAGGTGTGAACGGCTTTCTGCTGGACACCAACGTACTGTCGGAGCTGCGGAAGCCGCGGCCCGACCAGGCGGTCGCCGGGTTCGTGTCCGCCCAGCCGGAAGAGACTTTGTTCGTGTCGGAGGTGACCTTCGCCGAGATCCGTTTCGGAATCGAGCAGGCTCCCGACGCCGAGCGCCGCACCGTCGTGTCGGACTGGCTAGCGCACACCTTACGTCCTCTGTTTTTCAGCCGCACGCTGCCTCTGACCGAGGACGTCATCCTGCGGTGGCGGATGTTGCTGGAGGCCGGTCGCCGGCGGGGGCACAATTTCGGGCAGCTCGACCTGTTCATCGCGGCTACGGCGGCTGTTGGCAACTTGATCGTCGTGAGCCGCGACGAGACGCATTTCGTGGCGGCTGGCGTGCCCATTCTCAACCCTTGGACGGGTCGGTACACGACGGCGTCCGGCCAGGAGAAGCCGGCCGGAGACATGACGGCGTCCGATCTTCTGTCGCGACTGACGACGGTCGGCCAGCGATGAGCGGGCCAGATCGAAAAAATCGCGGCTCGACTGGATTAGCGTTCCTTCCATCACCGAGGAGTTTCAATGTCTGACAACAATGAAGAGTTGATTGCGCTGACGGCGTCGATCGTGTCGGCCCATGTGACGCGCAACAACCTGCCGACGACCGACTTATCGCGGCTGATCGCGAGCACCCATGCCGCGCTCGCCAGCTTGGTGGGCCCGCCTGCGCCCGTTGCGGCGGAACCGCTGGTTCCGGCCGTGCCGATCCGCCGATCGATGACGCCTGACGCGATCATCTGTCTCGAGGACGGCAGAGCGTTCAAATCCCTGAAACGGCATCTGAGCGCGAGCTACGGCCTGACGCCCGACCAATACCGCGCAAAATGGAATCTCCCGGCCGATTATCCGATGGTCGCTCCGAACTATGCGGAGGCGCGCTCGGCTTTGGCAAAGTCCATGGGGCTGGGCCGTAAGGGAGCCGCAAGCGCACGAGCGCGGGCCAAGACTTGAGATGGATCACGTCAGTCGGGAGTGTTCGCGTGCTCGACGGACCAATTGAACGTCTGTTTGGCTTGGCTGTCACGGGATTCGGCGTTGTTTCGCGTGATGATAGGCGTGCTCGCGGCTTTGCCGCGCCGGCCCGGAGGCGAGCGCGCTTTGCATAGCGCCGGTCCGCCTGCTTTAATCGCCCCAGCGCCTCAGGATCGCGCGTCAGCCATGGTCGAACATGCCTTCGAACTCGCGATCTGAATAGTAGCGCAGTTTGCCGGCGATGATGGGGCGGTGGCCCGCGATGAAGAGCATCTGGGCGGTCTGTGGCATGTTGCGGACCTCGTCGGGGGTCATGAGTGGGCGGGCGACGTGCTGTTCGCCGTAGGAAATACCTGACTTTTCGGAATCGAGCGCGCGGCTCATGGTCGGGGGCACCTCAAGGTTTGTTCGCTAAACCGCGTTTAGTTGGACGGACCGGGAACGCGGCGATTTGGGCTTGCGGCCGAGCAGCTTTTCGCCGTCTGGCCGGAGATCCCTGTGGGCGCGACATGGCGGTAGAGCGTCTGACGGGTGACGCCGAGTTCGGCACAGAGCTCACCGATTTTCGTCTCGGGTTTGCCCATGGCCGCCTGCGCCAGCCGCAGTTTCGCCGACGTCATCTTGAAGGGCCGGCCGCCGTTGCGCCCGCGGGCTCGTGCTGCGGCGAGGCCGGCATTGGTGCGCTCGACGATCAGCTCGCGCTCGAACTCCGCCAGCGCCGCGAAGAAGTTGAACATCAGCCGGCCGTTGGCCGTGGTGGTGTCGATCGCGGCGCCTTGGCCGGTGAGCACCTTCAGCCCGACGCCGCGTCTATTGAGAGCCTGCACGACATCGACGAGGTGCTTGAGGCTGCGGCCCAGCCGATCGAGCTTCCAGACCATCAGCGTGTCGCCATCGCGCAGCGCTCTCAGGCAGGCCTCCAGTCCTGGGCGGTCGTCGCGTTTTCCCGACGCGCGATCGGTGTAGAGTTGATCGACGGCGACGCCGGCCGCCACGAGCGCGTCGGATTGCAGATCGACGACCTGGCTGCCGTCCGTCTTGCTCACGCGCATGTAGCCTATCAGCACCAGCTTCTTCCCTTCCGGCGCCGTCACGCAAACGGCCGATTATCCGAGCGCCGCTACTGCAGCTTGATGATCGACGAATCGTGTCACTAATCCCGTCATTCTGTCAAAGGCCTGCAAACGCATCGAGCTGTTGATTGTGTGACGCAATCCGACTGATCGGACTCGGCGAGGTCGGTGAGGCGGGTTAGGGTCGATCATCCTTGGGGAGGATGGCCGACATGGCGCGGCGGGAGCTGCTGACCGATGACGAGCGCGGGCGCCTCTTCGGCATTCCCGAGGGCGAGAGCGAACTCATCCGGCATTACACCTTGTCGCCCGCTGAGTTCGACCTTGCCGCCGATCGGCGCGGCAGTCGCAACCGTCTTGGATTTGCGGTCCAGCTTTGCCTTCTGCGCTATCCGGGGTTTGGCCTACGCGCCGGCGATGCGGTGCCCGACGCGCTCCTGACCTACCTTGCTCATCAGCTCGGGCTCTCGGCGGCAGCCTTTCGCGATTATAGCCGTCGCACCCAGACCCGGCTCGATCACGCGGGCGAACTCTTCGGCTATCTCGGCTTGCGCCCCTTCATCCGTGCCGATGTGCCGCTCGCTCTCGATCTCGCCGCCGCAGCCGCGTGGTCGACCGACAAGGGCGAACCGATCGCTCACGGGATTGTCGAAGGTCTGCGTTCCGCCAAAATCATCCTTCCCGCCCCCGACACGATCGAACGAGCCGGATTGGCCGGGCGGGCTCGCGCTCGACGGAAAGCCGCGGAAGCTCTCGTTGCTCCATTGGCGCCCGAGCAACTCGGCCGCCTCGATGCTCTGCTGGTCAACGATGCCGCGCTGAACTCGACCCGGTTTGCCTGGCTGCGCGACATCCCGGAGTCGCCCTCGACGACGAACATCAACGACCTTCTGGATCGCTTGGCCTTCGTGCGCGGCATCGGCATCTCCGCCGATGACGTCATGTCCGCGGTTCACGAGCACCGCTTCCGGCAGTTCGTGCGCGAAGGCGCGGTGGCGCCGGCGTTCCTGCTCTCCGACTACTCCGCAAACCGACGCCGGGCGACCCTCATTGCGAGCCTGATCGACCTCGAGATGCGACTGGCGGATGCCGCGATCGACATGTTCGACAAGCTCGTCGGATCCCTCTTCAGCCGCGCCCGGCGCGGTCAGGAACGGCGCTACCAGGCAACGACCCGTGACGTCGGCCAGCTCATGCGCCTGTTTGGCCGCACGATCGCGGCGTTGTCGGAAGCGCGCGAGGGCGATACCGACGCTCTCGCCGTGATCGACGAGACGGTCGGCTGGCATCGGCTCCTCGCCGCCAAGCCCCAGATCGATGCGCTGGCCGAACTGGCCGACGAAGACATGCTGGCGGCCGCGACCGAACGTTACGGCACGATCCGCCGTTTCGCGCCGGCGTTCCTCGAGGCGTTCGCTTTCCGCGCCGCTGGAGGCGGAGCTTCCCTCCTGCGGGCGGTCGAGATTTTGCGCGAGCTCAACCGGCGTGGCCGGCGCGATGTGCCGGACGATGCGCCGCTGCCGTTCAAAAACAGGCAATGGAAGCGGCTCGTGCGCCAGGGTAACGGCCGGATCGACCGCCGGCTCTATGAGACCGCCGTGCTCTCGACGCTGCGCGACCGGCTGCGGGCAGGCGACGTCTGGATCGAGTGCTCGCGGAACTATCGGCGCTTCGACGCTTATCTGCTCTCGAAGCGGGCAGCGGTCGAAATCGCCACCGGATTACCGATCGGTGTTGCCGCGGACGCCTACATTGCAAGTCGCGCCCGCGTTTTGGATTGGCGATTGAAGCGCTTCTCTGCGCTGCTGCGGCAGGACAAGCTGGAAGGCGTGTCGATGGTGCGCGGCAAGCTGAAGGTGAAGCCGCTGCCGCCGGCGACGCCACCCGAGGCCGACATGCTCGACCGCAAGCTCGACGCGCTCTTGCCACGCGTGCGCATCACCGATCTGCTGCGCGAGGTTGCGGCTCGGACGGGGTTCCTGTCGGCTTTCCGCGATCTGCGCAGCGGCAAGATCCACGACAACCCGAACGCCGTGCTCGCCACTGTCCTGGCCGACGGCACCAATCTTGGCCTCGAGCGCATGGCGAACGCCAGCCAAGGCGTCAGCTACGCCCAGCTCGCCTGGACCCACAACTGGTATCTTTCGGAAGAAAACTATCGCGCCGCGCTCGCCATGATCGTCGATGCTCATCACCGGCTGCCATTCGCGCGTCACTGGGGCGACGGCACGGCCTCTTCCTCCGACGGGCAGTTCTTCCGGGCTGGCCGCGAGCGCGCGGGCGCGGCCGAAGTGAACGCCAAGTATGGCGGCGAGCCGGGGGTGAAGATCTACACCCACCTCTCCGACCACTTCGCTTCGTTCCATTCCCGCGTCATCTCGGCGACGGCCGGCGAAGCGCCCTATGTCTTGGACGGCCTGCTGCTGCATGGCAGCGCATTGGCCCCGCAAGTGCATTACACCGACACCGGCGGCGCGACGGACCACGTCTTCGCGCTGTGCCACCTGCTCGGTTTGCGGTTCGTGCCGCGGCTTCGTGATCTCGCCGATCGCCGGCTCGGCACGATCGAGCCGGCTTCAGGATACAAGGGCCTGGAAGCTCTGA